>JAUVCL010000034.1 GCA_030595845.1 Campylobacterota bacterium | reverse complement strand
CTTGAAATCACGCTTCCTTCACACACTCGTGAAGATATGATTCGTACACTCAGACGTGTATGGAGTGAAGAAGGTGCGGGTACACGAGAAACTATAGTCTCTTACATTACCCAAAGTTATAGATCAGTACATCATGGAGGTAGAGAAAAACGTCCTTTAGATAAAGTGGAAAAGATCCTTCAGCTCTTAGATGAAGTAGAACACAGTAAACATGAAGAAAATCTTGTTTTAGAAGCATTTATAGATGTAAAAAATACGA
This sequence comes from Campylobacterota bacterium, assembly GCA_030595845.1. Lineage (GTDB taxonomy): Bacteria > Campylobacterota > Campylobacteria > Campylobacterales > Sulfurovaceae > Sulfurovum. The sequence continues at coordinate 14,864 of JAUVCL010000034.1, read as the reverse complement.
AAATAACCGAAGAAAAAGTACTCTCTAAATTGGGTTATCTGCGTATTAAATCAAAACTTTCTTCGCTTGAAAAGTCATTAGATGTACAGTTCAATACCAACAATGAAATGGAGTTTTACCATAGCTTTACCTTCGCATTAGAAAGCTTTGATTTTAACAAGTTACTTTTATGCAAAACAGAATCTTTAGGCATGGATAATCTTTGGGATCTTGATGAAAAACAACTGCTCATCAAACTTACAGTAATAAGAGAAGAGACTATTACAAAAAAATCACTTGAACTAGAACATTTTCTTACGCATTTAAAAGAGACTGAACACCCCTATTTAACAGAAGATGAGATTAGCTATTCACTTAAAACAATGCCCCCTGAAACCTTACTCTACCATGCACCTGTAGCATTTGAAACCGTCGAAAAAATATTAGTTAATATTAGTGACAAGTATGAAGTCTTTGAGAGTACAGACCATATTATCATTGAGAAAGAAAAAAACCATGATCTCTTTGGTACGGTTCTCTATTATGACACTTCTGTATCCTATGAAAAACCTTTCTTTTATAATCTCATTTGGAGAGGTCAGGAGCCACCGGTAAAAGAAGATATAAACCGGGTGAATGATGACCTTTTAGCTCACTTTAAAGTCGCTATAAATGATGTACTGGAAGATATGCAGGAAGAAAGCGAGAAACTGGATATCTCAAAAGAAACACTTCATGAGTTTGTTGTACGTTTTGTGGAACCTCAGGTCCGATCATCTACGACATTAAAATTCAAAGAAAAAAGTAAAAGACGGATACTCTTTCATTTTGGTGAGTACATCAAGCCCTTGCTTGCCAAACAGAAACGCGAAGAGTTACTGGCTAAAACCATAAGGGATTTTAAAAACCTTTTTCCTCTTGCTAGAGAACTTAAACGTAAGATAGTCTTTCATGTAGGGCCTACCAACTCAGGAAAAACCTACACGGCACTTAAACAACTGGAAGAAGCAACAACAGGATATTACCTTGCGCCCTTGCGTCTGCTTGCTTTGGAAGGGTATGAAAGCCTCAAAAGTAAAGGTGTAGGAGTTTCACTGATCACAGGTGAAGAAGAGATCATAGATGAAGAGTCTACACATATCTCTTCAACCATAGAGATGATGAACGGTGCAGTGGATGTAGATGTCTGTGTCATAGATGAGATACAGATGATCTCTGATCGTGACAGAGGATGGGCATGGGCCAATGCGCTCATGGGTGTCCCTGCAAAAAAAGTGATCTTGACTGGGTCTGCCAATGCTTTGCCTGCGGTAGAAGAGTTATGTGAGTATCTCGGTGAGGAATTGGAAGTCATACACTTTGAACGTAAAAATGAACTCTCCATGATGTCCCGTCCTACCGCTATGAAAAAAATAGAACCTCAAACTGCCATTGTAGCCTTTTCAAGACGGGAAGTACTGTCACTGAAACAACAACTCTCAGAGAAATATGCTGTCTCGGTGGTCTATGGTAACCTCTCTCCGGAAGTCAGACGAGAAGAAGCCAGACGTTTTAGAGAAGGTGAAAGTCAAATACTTGTTTCCACAGATGCCATCGCTATGGGACTGAACCTCCCCATAAAAACCCTGCTCTTTGCCAAGGACAACAAATTTGACGGTCTGCGGCGTCGTGAATTGCTACCGACAGAAGTCTCGCAGATATCCGGACGTGCAGGACGTTACGGATTTGAAGAAAAAGGGTATGTGGGGGCACTGGAAGAGAGTGCACTTGAAAACATCACAAAAGCATTTCACTCCCCTCTTCCCGATATAGAACTCCCCGTGTCTGTCATGGCAAGCCTCGAACATGTCATGCTCATAGGTGAGATACTGGAAACCGATAACATTCTGGATATTTTGGCATTTTTTGCTGACAACATGGAGTTTGAAGGACCCTTCATCGCTGCAAACATTGACTCCATGTTGGAGATTGCCACCATTGTGAGTGAATACAACTTGGATCTTAAAACACGTTTTTTCCTCTCCTGTGCTCCTGCAAGTATCTCTTCTCCTTACATAGAATCTGTTTTTCACCGTTACATAAAGCAGATAGAAGCAGGTGACCAGGTACTCTACATCCCGCCTCGTGACCTCCCTGAATTTGCACAGACAAACGATATGCTACTCAATGCTGAAGACCGTGTGCGTGAAATATCACTCTATTTATGGCTTAGCTTCAAGTTCCAGGATATCTTTCAGGATACAGAACAGGCCATACAAGCCAGAGTAAGACTCAATAACTATATAGAAAACTCTCTTCGCCAAGGACTTTTTACCAAAGCTTGCAGAAAATGTGGAAAAGTACTTGATTTCTCTTACCGGTTTTCTATTTGTGACCAGTGTCATGGTCAAAATAAAAGAGGTTCCGGATCTTCCAGTCGTGGAGGATATCGTGGACGTAGACGAAGGTAAAAGGTTTTGCTATAATAATAAAAACAAAACCATTCAACTCAAGGTGTAAAATGAAACCGTTAAAATTATTTACTACACTTTTTTTAACCTCTTCTTTTACTCTTCATGCTTATGATCTCTCTCATCTTCAAGATACAGGTCTTGTATGCGAAACAAACAAAACGGTGAGAACAACTTTAACTAAAGGGATAAAAGACCCTGATACAAACTATGAAAAGTTTGAACGAAAACTATCTGAATATGATGATACCTGGTTTGAAGATATGCTTTTCTATTCTGTAGATATGTTCATTCCCGATGAGATGATACGGTCAATTAAAGATGTAATGGAAAATAGACAGGATGAAGGATTTGGTGATCAGATAGAGAAAGTACCTAAAACTTTGGCTAATGATTCTTACAATGCAGTATTGACTACAGCGTACTATTATATGCAGGATATGGGTCGTATCACTGAACGGGTATGGAAAAAGCAAGCCTGTAATCCTGAGTTCTTTGCCTATGATATAAGTATAGAACCTAAAGCACCTCTATTAGCGTTACAAGATTGTGACCCCATAGCAAGGGGTGTTACAAAAAATGGTGTCGTTTTACCCTTCAATGAGAACTTTCCCAATGCACTTTACCCCTATGCTGCCAAACCAGATGGATGTAGTGCAGAAGGACTTCAAGATCTCTATGATCAGTCTAACGATATATCTAACGATGATCAATGGCTAAAAAATGCATGTAATAGACATGACGAATGTTATTATACAAAAGGTACAACAGCCAAAGCGTGTAATTCTAAATTTATTGTGGAAGTAATAGATGCCTGTAATCATATAAAAGCAGAAGATACGGTCAAATATTTGGGTATGAAAAATGCTTTTTGCGGTATGAAAGGTTTTATGGTTGCAACGGGTGCAAATGCCTGTGCACGTAGATACTTTGCTCATGCACAAAAAAAACAAAGCGCCTATGATCTCTGGGTTCAAAGATATGAAAAAGCATATAGAGAAGCAAAACAACAAGAAAAAGGTCAATAAGTTATGGCAGAAAAGTTTCAAGTCAAAGAGCGTACAAAACTCTTAGCGTTTTTATTTACAGCACTTTCAGGATGGTCCAAAAAGAAAGTGAAGCAACGCCTACAAAATGCAACGGTTACGGTCAATGGTATAGCTACAACCAAACATGATTTCATCATAGAAGTGGGAGATATAGTAGAAGTAGACGGGGTGCCAGGTACTTTCTCAAAAAAGGCTTCATTACAAACACTCAAAAGTCTTGAGATACTCTATCAGGACAAAGACCTCATAGCCATCAACAAACCTGCTGGACTCTTATCTGTAGGCACAACACAAGAGACTAAACAGCATGCCTTGGCCCTGCTTCGTAAGCAACTCTCCCGTGGGAAAAATGATGTAAAGCTCTGGCCTGTACATAGGCTTGATAGAGATACATCCGGTGTATTGCTTTTTGCCACTTCCAAAGAAGTACGTGAAGGTGTCATGGATAAGTGGGGTGTTTCTGAGAAAACATATTTGGCAGTCGTTGAAGGTACACCAAGTGAGAGTAAAGGGACAATAACAGAGCCTTTGAGACTTGATGAGAAAGAATACCATATGCATGTAGGGGAACATCCTGAAGCTAAGGCTGCCATCACACATTATGAAGTTAAAGAGAGTATAAATGGAAAGTCTCTCATTGAAGTACGCATTGAGACAGGAAGACAACATCAGATACGTGCACATATGGCTTGGCTGGGACACAGTATCATAGGCGATGAACGTTATGGTACCAAAGGACCTAAAATGGGACTTCATGCTATGAGACTTAGTACCATTCATCCGAAGAATAAAAAAACTTTGTGTATTGAAGTGGATGCACCCAGTGATTTTTACGGCTTATTAAAGTAAGTAATCTATTTTGCTATAATACGCGTAATAGAATGCCAATAAACTTTGGCATGTTCAAGGATCTACTATCAAAGCATTTGAAAAATTAAACTTACACCCCGATATATTACGTGCTGTTGCACATGAGAAGTATGAAAACACTACGGCTATACAAAACAAAGTCATACCTGCTGCCATGAAAGGCATCGACATTTTAGGTGCATCCAAATCAGGTACAGGAAAGACTGCTGCTTATGTTTTACCTTTACTCAACAAGCTCCAAAAAGTAGTCAAAAAAGATGAAAAAGTGGTGCGTGCACTCATCATTGTACCTACTATAGAACTTGCAGATCAGGTTTCACGTACCATTGTCTCCTTTTCAAAGTATTTAGACATACAGACGATGAAGGTACAAGGTGGCTCTAAAAAAAGTGACCAACTCCATAAACTAAAAGAAGGTGTTGACATTGTAGTGGCAACACCTGGACGACTACAAGACTTCATCAATGACAAAAAGATAAACCTTGAGTATGTGAATACTGTCATCCTTGATGAAGCAGATACTATGCTTGAACTAGGGTTTTTAGGTGAAATTAAAAACATTTTAAAAAATTGCACACAACCTAAACAGATGATGTGTTTTTCTGCGACTATTTCACAAAATATTAAAAAACTTGCAAAAGAGTTTTTACGTGATCCATTGATTATAGAAGTAAGCAATAGACGTGATGTGGTCAATGCCATTAAACACAGAGCCTATAAAGTAGACAAAAAACGTAAAGCGGAACTTGCTGCGCAACTTGTGAAAAGCATGGATGGAGAACAAGTCCTTATCTTTGTAAACAAAAAAGATGTTGCCGATAAACTCTTTGAGTATTTTAAAAGCAAAGAAATCTGGACTACCGTACTTCATGGAGACATTCACCGTGGTGGACGTGCAAAAGCACTGACACTCTTTAAGTCTAAAAAATCACAAGTACTCATCGCTACAGATATCGCAGCTAGAGGTATAGATATACCTGAGCTGCCTATGGTCATTAACTATGACTTACCAGAAGAGACAGATAGCTTTACGCACAGAGTAGGAAGAACTGCTCGTGCGAACCATAAAGGTGGGGTGATTACCCTACTTACTATTCATGACTACAATGCTTTTTCTAGCATCGAGAAGCACTTAAAACTCAATGTCAAACGTGACATTATGCCAGGCTTTGAAATAACAGATAAACAACCGCGACAGGCACGTCCGCGTAAAAAGTCACTGAGCGAGAAAAAAGGTAAGATTGATTACGATAAAAAAAGAAGATATACCTACGCTGCACAAAAAAAGAAAAAACAAGAGAAGAAGGGTATCAAGAAGAAATAGCATCATAAAGTCAAGCGGTTTTATTTTAAACCTTTTCTTCATATGGAAATCCGAAAAAAATAGAAAGAGTATTCCAAATCATGATAAATGAGATCAAAACAAATAATTTTACTTTAGTCCTCTCCGGTGGTGGTGCGTTAGGCATCGCACATTTGGGTGTACTGCATGACCTTGAAAAACAGCATATAAAACCAAAAGAGATCGTGGGTACCAGTATGGGTGGCATCATAGGTGCCTGTATGGCCATAGGACTTAAAGAAGAAGAGATCTATACACATATAAAGAACTTTGCAAGTATTTTCAACTGGATAAAATTTTCATTTTCTGGTAATGCCGTCGTTAGTAATGATAAAATGGATAAGATATTCGAGGGTATTTTTCAAGACAAAAAAATGAAAGATACAAACATACCTCTCAAACTTATAGCAACGAACCTGCATAATGGACATAAAAAAGTATTTGATGCATCTGATGATGTCTACATAAAAGATGCCATACTTTCCACGATGGCTATACCTGGTGTATTTGATGAACATATCATAAATGGTGAAACATATGGTGATGGTTTTCTTTGTGAAAACCTTGGTGTCAATGAAGCCTCTTTTGATACTATCCTGGCAGTAGATGTCATGGGTGAAAACTCTTTTGAAAAAGCGATGCCCGATAACTTCTTTAAAACTGCAAATGTTATAGAAATGTTTGAAAAATCAATGAGGCTACTCATTTATAACCAGACTCAAACACATATTAAAAATACAGATAAAAATATTTACCTTCTAGAACCGATCACAAAAGAGTACAAAAGCTTTCAATTTCACAAATACAATGAAATACGTGCCTTAGGTTTAGGACAGCTAAAATGATTGAAAATGGTTTTACTTACTTAGCTGTTCTTATGATGATATGCGCTACTGTTGTCTATTCTGAGAAGAATAGCCAACACAGGCTTTTTGAATACCTTCCTGCCATTGTGATCATTTACTTTATGGTGATGCTCTTTTCTACCTTTGGTTTATGGGAAAAAACAGAATCTGTTACCGCAACATACAAAACGTTAAAGTCCAACCTTCTCCCTGCTATGATCTTTCTTATGTTACTGCTTGCAGACATGCGTGAGATCTTTAAACTGGGTAAAAAGATGTTACTAACATTTCTACTGGCTTCTGTGAGTATTGCATTGGGTTTCATAGGAATGTTCGCCCTCTTCCACAGCTCATTTGGTCCAGAATCATGGAAACCGTTTGCAGCACTTTCTGGCTCATGGATGGGTGGTACGGCCAATATGGTAGCCATACAAGGTGCATTGAATTTACCAGACTCTGCTATGGGTTATACACTGCTCATAGACTCCATTGATTATGCTATTTGGGTCATGATACTTCTGGCTTTAGTACCTTTTGCAAAAAAATTCAATGTTTGGAGTAAAGCAGATACTTCACTTATAGATGAAGTAGGAAAACGACTGGCACTTAAAGAAGAAGGGAAAAAACCTATGGATTTTGCTTCCTTGTTCTTTTTACTGGGTGCATCGTTATTTGTTTCAGCCTTAGCACAATACGGAGCGTCATACCTCCCTACTACAGACTTTCTCACAACGACTACATGGGTTGTTATCATCGCCACACTTTCAGGCATACTCTTTGCCATGACACCTGTAGCGAAGATCTCCGGTTCATCAGAATTGGCGAACATTATGCTCTACCTCATAGTGGCACTCATCGCCTCACGCGCGAACTTTACAGAACTCACAGAAGCCCCACTCTATATACTTGCAGGGTTTGTCATCATTGCTATACATGTTATCATTATGGTAATCTTTGCCAAACTCTTTAGGCTTGACCTCTTCTCTTTAGGTGTTGCATCCCTAGCCAACATAGGAGGTGTAGCCTCTGCTCCTATCCTTGCTTCAGCCTATTCAAAAGCCCTAATCCCTATCGGTGTACTTATGGCTATGATGGGTTACATTCTAGGTACCTTTGGCGGATTGATGGTTGGAAAAGTATTGGAAATGATGGCGTGATAGGCTAAAGTATTATAAGAAAACTATAATCGTAAATCTTATTTTATATGAAGTTAATATATAATAAATACGTCAAATACACTAATGGGGAGAAGTGAATGGGTTATCATGTTTAAGTTTTTTACTCTTTTTATTTTACTTTATTCTACATTATTCTCTGCAGATCTAACCATCATTGATGGATTTAAAAAAAGTGATAACTTCACACTAAAATATTATGATGATGAAAAATCCCTTTTAACTATTGATGAGATTCAAAAAATCGATTTTAAAGAAACACTACCCAGTCAGTTTACTATGGGCTATAAATATGATAATGTCTGGTTTAAAATAGAAATTGAAAATCACAGTAAAAATGAAGATTTTGTCCTTTATTTTACAGAATCTATCTGGTCTACTTTAGACTTGTATACAAAAGAAGATTCTCAATGGAAATTACAAAAGAATGGATTAAATGTTCCTCTTAATGAACGAGATATAACAGATTCTTCTCCCTCTTTTAATATACATATAGCAAGTAAAGAAAAATCTGTACTTTATATAAAGGGTAACACTATCGCAAGTCAAATTGGAGAGTTTCAACTCTATTCACAGAAGGAATTTTTTAATCCCAGTCGTACAACCATCACAGAATGGTATAGCATTTATGCCTTTGTTTTATTCATATTTATTTTATTGAATTTATATAATTTAATCTTGATAAAAGAACGTATCTATGCATACTATATCATGTATGTTCTCATCTATATTGTATTTAGTTTTATGCATAGTGGTATATACATAACACTAGGTTTTCCAAATTGGCAAGAAGGGTTACATGTACTTGGGCAATTAGTATTGTTTACTCTTTTGTTATTTACCATAGAATTTTTAAGGCTTGACAAAACCTATCCTGTTATGAAAAAAGTTTTTAACTATTTAGCCTTAGGTGCATTTTTCTTTGCACTTTTACTTTCTCAAAATTTACCATACTCTACCATTGCCAGTAATGTATTTTTCTCCGGGACTTTAATATTTATAGTCTATGTAGCAGTAAGGGTTTTGAAAAATGGTTTTGATGGAGCAAAGTATTATCTTATTGCTTTAATGCTATTCCTCCCTGCTATGGCTATGATGGCAATGAACTTTAATGCCATGTTAGTCAATAACGACTTTACACGCTACACTTTTCTTGCCGGAGCATTTGTAGAAATATTTTTATTTACCATTCTCTTAACAAACAGATATATGAATATCAATAAAACCAACAACCTTTTAACCATCAAAACTGTGGAATTGGAAAATATGAGAAAACAGTTAACCATAGAAGCAACAACAGATGTACTCAGTGGATTATATAACCGTCGATATTTTTATAATATTTCTCAAGAATATTATTTTACAGCAAATAAATATAATCAGGAATTGTCTGTTTTAATGATCGATATTGATACCTTTAAAAATATCAATGATACGTATGGACATGGTGTAGGAGATAATATTATTGAAGAAACTGGGAAAATTTTAACTAAAATAACCAGAACCTCAGATGTAGTGGCACGCTATGGTGGTGAAGAATTTATCATTTTACTAACAGAGACAGGAATCGATAACGCTGTAGAGCTGGCAGAGCGTATCAGGGTTAATATTGAGAACAATCATATTGTATTAGATAATGGAGAGGTAGTTCATGTGACTGTAAGTATCGGTGTAACGCAACTCAATAACATGAAGGATAGAGATATTGAAGAGACCATTAAGCGTTGTGATAAAGCACTCTATGCATCTAAAAATAAAGGTAGAAATATAGTTTCAACTATCTTATAAAAGATAATAAGTGAAGACAGTTTTATTGTGAGGCTGGAATATTTAAAAATACTAAAACTCTCTACATGCCTTACCCATAAAGTTTAGATACAATAACTCTATGAAAATTACAAACATTCAAACCAAAACCCTCAAAGCTCCACTTAAAAATCCTTTCATCACTTCACTACGACGTGTCGATGCTCTTGAAGACTTAGTCGTTATCATCGAGTGTGATGATGGTTCTGTAGGGTTTGGTGAGGGCGCTCCAACGCCACAGATAACGGGTGAGACTATGGGGTCTATGATTGCTACTATAGCGTATATAAAACCTCATATTATAGGGAGAGAGATAGAAGATTTTGATGCTATTTTGGGTTTAGTTCATACATTCATAGTTAAAAATACGACAGCAAAATCTGCACTTGAAATAGCTCTTTATGACTTGAAGGCAAAAGCTTCTAAAGTCCCACTGTACCGCATGTTAGGAGGAACACAAACTACATTTAGTACTGATATCACCATAAGTATGAGTGAGATAGAGAAAATGATAGCTGATTGTCATGATGCGGTAGCTCTAGGCTATGACACATTAAAGATAAAAATAGGTGATAACCCACAAAAAGATGTTGAACGTGTGATTGCCATAGATGCCGCTTTAGACAAACACATCAAACTAAGACTCGATGCTAACCAAGGCTGGTCTGCTCAGGAAAGTGTAGAGCTTCTCCATGCTTTAGAAAAACAAAATATCATTGCAGAGTTCATAGAACAGCCAGTAGCAGCAGGTGACATAGAAGGACTTAAGTACATCAAAGAGAGGGTGCAAACTCCCCTGCTCGCTGATGAGAGTATATTTAGCGTAAAAGATGCACGAAAACTTTTAGAGATGCAAGCCATAGACTATGTCAATATCAAACTGGCAAAAACAGCCGGTATTACCCAAGCCCTTGAACTGGCTGACCTATCAAAATCGTTTGGTGTCAAGTGTATGATAGGCTGTATGTTGGAAGGTCCTATCTCGGTTGCTGCCGGTGTGCACGTGGCTTCGGCTAAAGCAGATATCATTACTATGCTTGACCTTGATGCTGTGAGTTTGTTGGCTTCTCATTCTGTAGAGACAAGTATAGAGTTTAATGAACATGAGATAATCTTGTCCGAAGATGTGGGATTGGGTGTCTCTTTGAGATAAATCTCAAACCTATAATAAGTGATATGATGTTATGATATATATAAATTTTTTATAAATAAGGGAAAAGAATGAATAAAATACTACTAAGCTCAGTGCTTGCAACAGCACTGCTAACCATCACTGTTTCTGCAGAAACTCCAACGATTAAGAAACCTGCTACAACATCGGTAAAAGCCCCAACGCTAAAAAAAGCTGAGGCACCTGTAAAAGCTGTAACGTCGGCAAAAACCCCAATGACTCCTACAGTACTTTCGACACCTGTAACACCTATAATTCCTGTAACTCCTTTAAAAGCTGTAGCTCCTGCAAAGCCTGCAACATCAGTTAAAGCTGCGAAACCTGCAACATCTGTCAAACCTGCAGCTCCTGCAACTTCTGCAAGACCTCAAGCATCTACGGCACCTAAAACTACAGTAACGCCTGTAAAACAGCCTCAGAAAGCTCCTTCAAAAGCAACTGTTGTTCCTGTAAAAACAATGGCAGCTCCTGCTAAAGTAACGGCAACACCTGTAAAAGCAATTCCGGTTCCTGCTAAAGCAACTGTAACGCCTGTAAAAGCAAACCCTGTTCCGGCTAAAATAATTCCTGTTCCTGCTAAAACAACTGGAACGCCAATAAAAGACATTCCTGTGAAAATTATAAAATAGTCTTAGAATGCTACCTCTAATACAAGTGAAGTTATAAGTAACTAGGGTTATTAGAGGTACCCATATGTTATACTTTTCACTAATATGAAAATAAACAACATCAAACTCAACTGCGATATGGGTGAGGCTTTAGATATCAGCTTAGATGAACAGATCATGCCCTATATCGACATGGCTAACCTTGCCTGTGGATTTCATGCTGGTAACCCTGTAATGATGCACCAAAGCATTAAAGAAGCTAAAGCAAACGGTGTAAGCATTGGTGCTCACCCTTCATACCCTGACCTTGAAGGTTTTGGTAGGCGTGAGATGGAGTGTTCGGTTGAAGAGATCGTCTCTCTTGTCATCTACCAGTCTGGTGCTTTGGATGCCCTGTGTCAAAGTCATGGTGTCAAGCTAAACTACATCAAACCCCACGGTGCACTTTATAACACCATGATGAAAGATATAGAAGTCTTTAAAGCCATCGCCAAAGCTGTCTCCAAGTACGACAAAAACATAAAACTCATGATACTCTCTAATGCACATAATGATAAGTATGCCACCATGGCTGATAAATACGGCATCTCCCTACTCTACGAAGTCTTTGCAGACAGAGCCTACAAAGATGATGGTAGTCTTGTTCCCCGTTCCGAGCGAGGTGCTGTACTCAGTTCAAAAGAAGAGGTACTACAAAGAGCAAAACTACTCCAGAAAGAAGGGTACATCAAGACCATAAACGGTAAAAATCTCCCCCTTCAAGCAGATACTTTATGTGTGCACGGAGACAATGCTCAAGCACTTAGCATCATACAAGCATTACATAAACTAAATCATGAAAATTGAAACCGCGTCTGTAGACTCATTCATACTCTACTTTGAAGAGCGTATCTGCGAAGAAGTACTTGACAAAGTGCAACATGCCTACCATGCATTAAAAAAACTCCCCTATATCATCAACCTCACACCCTCTTACCACTCCATCCTTATAGAATATGATATATTCAAATATGATACCACTTCTCTTAAAGCTCTCATAGAAGAAGCCATAGCCACGGAATCTAGTCTAAATGCCCATAGACAAGGCAAGCGCATAGAAATACCTGTAGATTACAGCAAAGGTCTTGACATAGAACGCATCGCCCTGTTGCATAATCTTACACCTGCTGAGGTGATAGCGAAACACACAGCACAGACCTACCGTGTCTATGCCATAGGCTTCATGGTAGGATTTGCTTACCTTGCAAAAGTTGATGACGCCATAGCCACACCAAGACTTGGCACACCCCGTAAAAAAGTACCCAAAGGAAGTGTTGCCATCGCAGAGACACAAACTGCTGTTTATCCACAAGAGAGTACCGGAGGCTGGAACATCATCGGACATACAGAGTTTGATGACTATGCTTCATTTGAGATAGGTGACAGTGTGAGGTTTATAGCGATATGAGTGGATTGATGTTGAAATCGGTGTTGTGTGTTTAAAGTACTTTCTCCTGGTATTTTTACCACTGTACAAGACTTAGGACGCCAAGGCTACACCCATTTAGGTATCACCCCATCAGGTGCGATGGATGAATATGCCTACAGATGGAGCCAAAAATTGCTTGGCGATGATGCTGGTAATGCACTAGAGATACTCCTGCACGGTCTCACCCTCCAATCCACCGCACCTACCACCATAGCCATATGTGGCGCAGACCTTAACTTTCGCATAAACGGCATCTCTCATCCTATCTGGCAAACACATCAGATAAGACAAAATGACATACTCTCTTTTGATCAGAGAAAATCAGGCATGAGAGCCTACCTTGCTGTAAAAGGTGGGTTTCATGCAAAGAGGTATGAAAATAGCTTTTCAACAACACTCAAAGAAGAGAAAGGAAAAAAAGTAGAAAAAGGTGACACCCTAGCCTTCACACCAAAGCAAAGTAGACAGATCATACGTGTACCACAAAAGTACATCCCTACCTATCCTACACATATCACTCTACGTACACTTCTTAGCTACCAACACAGCTACTTTAGTAAAGCCCAAAAAGAGAAGTTTTTCTCCACTGACTACATACTCACCCTACAGATGAGCCGCATGGGCTACAAACTTGAGGGTGAACCCATAATTCCCACTAAAGAAGGTATCATCTCAGAAGGCATCACCTACGGAGCCATCCAAATACCCCCAGACGGAAAACCCATCATCCTACTCAAAGAACGACAGACTATAGGTGGGTATCAAAAGATAGGCTCTGTATTGCCTATTGATTGTTTTATGTTATCTCAGTTACCAATAGGTGCTACAGTAAAGTTTGAACCCATCTCTCTTGAAGATGTGCAGGAGGAGATGAAGGGGTTTTATGGGTTTTTTGATTGATTGTCTCGCTCAATAGCTCCAGCTGTTGAACTCCTATCAGAAAATGAATAACAAAATACTCTACTAAAAAGAAGCGTATAAAAAACCAAAGTCTGATAATAAGTTTAGTAGTTGGAGCTACTAAACTAGCAAAAAGTAACTTGTACGATACAACAATAATCTGTATGTGTTACACCTCAGGAGAGGTGTAACAAGGAGGTAGTGACTACTTCTTTGCCTCTTTAATTATCTGATAAGCTTGGTTTAGTTCCTGCATTTTAGCTGTTGCTTCTTCTATGTACGCTTCATCCTTGTCTTGTGATTCTAAGATATCGGGATGGTACTCTCGTACAAGCTTTCTGTAAGTTTTTTTGATACTGTTCATGTCATCACTTGCATTCACACCTAACATTTTACAGGCTTCTTCCAGACTCATCGTTTGGGTTTGGCTTTTTACCATGTTTTCAAATTTATGTATGATGGTATCATATTCACTAGGTGCTATATTTAACGCAGTTGCAATATCACGTAAAACTTTATCTTCATCAGAAGTAAGACCATTGTCTACAAAGGCAAGTTGGATTAGAAATTCTATATATTGTCTACGTTTTAACCGGCTTCGCCCAAGTAGTTTACTAAAAGATTGTGCTACCTCATTTGTATCATCATCTCTCTCTTTTTCTTCATTAAAGATCTCTTTTAAAATACTTCTTGTTTTCTCTTTCTCTATAAAAATTTTTGAGATATCATCAAACATCATACCTATAAGTTGGGCTTCTAGTTCACTTACCCGCCCATCTGCCTTAGCAACTTTTGCCACAAGTGCAATAAAGTGACCTAACTCACTCTCTCTAAATAACGATTTAGAGCCTGATAACTTATTTAATTTATTTCTAGCATACACTTTATAGAATCTAAATGCTACATATAAAGAAACTATCACCGAGAGTGTTACAAATATATTGACGATAAAGATGTAATAGAATAGTACTAATGTTATTGCTAAAACTATCCATTTTTTTAATTTAATCATTTTTTACCCATTTCTAAAAATTTTAGCAATTTTAGCAAAATTTACTAAAGTATCTTAACTTTCGCACCTAAACCCAAGCATTTTCTGCGTAACATCCTGCAATACAGCGATAATACTGACTAAATCCTCATTTCTCTTTACAATATCTTCAATTTTAGCTATCTCATCAAGTATGATAATAAATGTTTG
>JAUVCL010000009.1 GCA_030595845.1 Campylobacterota bacterium | reverse complement strand
TGACACTGGCTGCTGTAGGTATAGTAGGTGTGGTGGATGAAGAGACAGAAAAATCTCTTCCTGAATCAAAATATTTCTTTGCTGGGGGTTCTTTTTCAAATCGTGCTTACGGATTTAGAGAGTTAGGGGTGATACTCTCTCCTACAGAAGACACTATTAATGGTGCTTCTACCTGGGCAAACTTGAGTCTTGAAGCAGATTACCCGGTATGGGGTGATCTCTATGGAGCGGTCTTTACAGATAATACTATGCTTACAGATACAGCCTATGATTTTAAGGGAGAGGTTATTACTTCAGCAGGGGTTGGTGTTCGCTATATGACGCCTATAGGACCCTTTAAACTGGATGTGGGGATGAATGTCGCAGATCCTTCCCAATATGGAATATCATTTCAGATAGGACAATCATTTTGATTTTGTTAAAAAAAATATTTTATAGTTTCCTGATTTTTGTTGTTGTTTTGATCGTTGCCATTGTTTTTGCGGCAAACTCTTCTTTTGTTATTAAAAAAGTAGCAGATGCTTTTGCTCCTGATTATAAAATATCGTATGACGATATCAGAGGTAATGTTTTTACAGGGGTGAAGATCTCTGAATTGAAGTTTGATGGAGAAACACTTACAAAAAAAAT
Source organism: Campylobacterota bacterium (assembly GCA_030595845.1). Lineage (GTDB taxonomy): Bacteria > Campylobacterota > Campylobacteria > Campylobacterales > Sulfurovaceae > Sulfurovum. Next base: position 23,208 of record JAUVCL010000009.1, on the reverse strand, counting down.
AACATTTTCATGGAACCCATCCAAGATTTTATATAAAAGAGTAGCCATCAATGAGATAAGTGTAGAAGCTTTGGATGTTGATGTCGTCAAGGCACTTATTGACTCTTTTCCTACAAGTGAGGATAACAGTAGTTCCGCGCCTCTTCCTGTAGTGATACTTGTTGATAAAGTACATGTAGACGTTAAGCCTTTTGAAGAGCAGGGCATTCTTATTTCTAAAACTGTGTTAGATGTGGAAGATGTAATGGTTGCGAATGATGAGATAGGTATTGACCGTCTTATGCTACAGCTAGATACCAATGTAACAAATGTTTCACTGGAAGCTTCTCTTGATGATGGAAAATTGCTTATTAATGAATTGGCTGTTGAAAACATTGACAGTGAGTCTTTGGAAAAAATGTTTTTGACCGACAAGACTGATGCTAACGTTTCTAAAAATGATAAAGTTGTCGCAAAAGAAGAAAGTGTAGAAAAAGAGGAGGTGATGAATCCTCTTATTCCTAAAGAAGTACGATTAGAAAAATTCATAGCTATTTTGAAACCAAGACTCTATAAATCTGCGAAAATAGAAACGTTGAGTGTTCATATTTATGATCTTGATGCCAATGTTGAAAAGATTATGGAAAATGACAAAGAGAGTATAACGGTAGATAAATTCTCTCTTTTGTTGGACTCAAATGTGAGCCATATCGATATTTCAGGAAATTTAAAAGGTGAGACACTCATTTTTGAAGATATCAATCTCAAAGAGATAAATACACTTGCTTTGCAAGCACTTTTTGTCTCTGAAACGAATGCCAGTGTAGTTGATGATATTGATGAAAACCGTACAATCATTGCTGATGACAAAAAACCTGAAGATCAAAAAGCGGAAAAAGATCAAGAGGTTAATAATCTTATCCCTAAATATGTCATACTGAAATCGTTGAGAACAGAGATCCTCCCTGCAAAATATGACCCTGTAGATATGACCTCTCTTTTACTATTGGCTAAAGATATTAAGTTTGATATAGCAAAAGTGTTAATCGAAGAGGGCTCTATTGATCTGAATGGAGCAACCAACCTCTCCAATATCTCTTATTCCGGGAAAATCAAAGATAATCAAATTTCAGGTCCTATTGTACTTCGTCCAAATAAAGCATTGTTTACACTCTATGAATTACCTGTACGCAGAGAGGCAATAGGTGATATAACCATTGATATTGATGCAAGTAAAGAGTATGTTGTAATTGATCTGAAGGCGAAAGCAGAACAAATACTTATTGTGGAGAAACCTGAAAATAACAGTACAGATGAAAATGCCAGTAAAGTTTTTAATGTCGATATTGACTCTCTGCTAAGTCATGTGGTGTATACCATAGCAGATAATACCATGGTAGCAGATACTGAGATATTGATCTCAACACCGTATGCAGAAGATATATCGATCACAAACCAGTTCCTGATGGATAAGAATATGAGTTATTCAGGTGAGATCAAGGTAGAAAAACTGATTGGGATTGATGCTAAACTGCTGAAACCTTTAGATAATTTCCATGTGAAATACAAGGGTGATCTAAGTTCTATTCATACAGATATCTCTTCTGATAGTTTAAAGGGTAGTTTTAATTCTGATGACTTCAAAAAAGGAAATTTACATTTAGAAACCACAAAAACTATAGATGTAGACAAGATGCTTACCTTGCCTGGAGAATTAAATGGCACAAAAGTGAATGTAGTGATTGATATACCTTTGGATTTTGAAAAGATTACACCGATCTATGCCAAAGCAAAGATAAATTCGAATATCTCCAATATAGATGCTGATATCATGTATGGAAAAGGTATCGAAGCAAACATCACCAGTACCATACCGGATGATTCTCTTTTGAAGCACTTTGATGAAAATGTAAAGTGGGATGCCTTAAGCCCCCTTGTGATCAAGGGTACTATGGGTGACAAAGGTATTGCTGTAAAATTAAAATCTAAAGCACTCTCTTCAGACATTAAATATAGTTTGGATAACGGAGAGGTAGATGGTAAGATTAGGCTCTCGGGTCTGGTTGTTGAAGTAAAAGGGATCGCAGAAGAGAAAATTACTATCAAATCCAATGTAAACTCCATAAAGTCTCTTTTAGATTCTGTACAATCTCTCTATACATTAGAAGGTCTGCCTCCTATAGAAGGTGCATTGAATTTATCTGCAGAGATCATAAAGTTGGAACAGGCAAATGTCTCACTTACTTCTCCTCGGATCATTTACCATGCAGATCGTGAAACAGAGTATGCTTTAAGTGATGTAAAGTTAGTAGTTGCTGCGGATAAGTCAAGGGTACAATTGGACTCTTATAATGTAGTGTATGATGAGATGAGGATCTTTTCTACAAAACCGTCTATCGTGACTATGAAAGAAGAGAACATTGAAATTTCTGAACTCTGGATCAATGATCAACTCAAAGTGACGGGTACTTACAATACCAGCACAAAAAAAGGAAATATCACAGCAGATGCAAAGTCTTTGCATATCGGGCACAAGATGATCGATCTTGATTCAGCGATCAATATTAAAACCGTATTGAATGAAGAAAAAACATCTATCAATGGCAAGATCATACTGCTTGGTGGTGATATACATTATGATATGGCCACTAAAAGCTATCCTTCAGACAGTGACATTCTGGTTGTTCAGGATATGAAGGATGAAGAAGCAAGTCTCTTTATGGAAAACCTGTCTGCTCTTGTCGAAGTCAAAACAAAAAAACCACTTGTCTATAAACAAGGCCCTATAGACATTAAAATTGCGGTTGATATGGCTATTAATAAGGCAGAACAATCAGAACTTATGGTTTTAGGTGAGGTAAATATATTGAAAGGCGGTAGCTATACTTTTGAAGGTAAAAGATTTGTGCTGGATAGAAGTAATATCTATTTTACAGGTAACCCTAATAAACCGATCCTTGATATGAGCGTTAAATACCAGTCTTTAAACCATCTTATCACGATAGGGGTTTCAGGTACACCTGCTGCGCCAAATATTACGTTCTCTTCTGTACCTAGCCTTCAAAAAGAGCAGATACTTTCTATTATCCTTTTTGATTCTGAAGAGGGAGCGGGGACAAACTCTGGTGCAGATATGATGAAAATGATGGGTGGTGCCATGGCTAAATCAGCGCTAAATGATCTGGGTATCAAGCTGGATCACCTTGCCATAGGGGCTGACGGATCAGTGGAAGTGGGTAAAAAGATCACTGAGAAAATAACCTTTATTTATGTGAATGATGTGGTTCCTCAAGTCAGAGTGAAATACCACCATAGTGCACGTTGGGAGAGTGTACTTTCTGCAGATGAAGAGTCGGAGTCTTATGATATCGTCTATAGAAGAGATTTTTCTGACGATGACATTATGATTTTTGGACGATAGAGTGCAATAATTGATTTAAGTTTTATCGTAGTATAATTGAAGTAAATATTACTAGAGGTAAAAAGCTAAACTTGTTGTGAAGCAAGGACAGAAAGTCATGGGTCTTGTTAAATTAAGATCGCCAGACTACACAATGGTATATGTCTCTCTTCTTCAGATGGACAAGTTCTGCTTTTTTTAGGTTTCTTAATATAAAGAAGTTTAAGATACTAGACAGTCTTAAAATGAAATGTATCTAAACAACACTTTTTCATAGCAAAAAGTAAGGAATTGGCATGAATGTACTGAAGAACAAATTGATACTTCAATTCTTTATGAGTATCGTCATAATAGTATTGGGAACAGTAGCTTATACTGGATATCACTCCTCTCAAAAATATATGGTTGTGCTAAATAATGCAACACTCACTTCATTTTTAACAGAATTTGAATCTCTCCTTTCCGAGCTTGGATCAGAGAGAGTTCGTACAGTGGAGTATCTGGTAGGACACAGTAAAAGTAAGCTTGAACAACTCAAAGTGGCAAGGGCTTCAGTAGATCTTTATTTAAGAAAATTAGATAAATCTCTTAGAAATAAAAGACTGTACGTGATATATGGCCAAGAGATAAAGATGATAATAAGTTCCCTTCAAGAGGTGAGAAAAGATGTTGATGATTTAAGTGATGATCATAGAGATATTCTTTTTCATGCTTATTATACGCAGACTGTAGGAAGACTTTTAGGGATACTAAAAGAGATGATTAATGCTCAAAAATCAGAAGAGATCAAAGATCATTTATTGATCTATGAGAAATATACAGTACTTAAAGAGAATAGTAGATTAGAGTATACCAGTATTTATTTTATTTTACTGGGATCACGAAAAATGTGTGATGCTGATATTAAACTCTGGAATGAACTTATGGATAAAGATACTTTACCAAAGTTTGATAGTTTAACAAACAGTTCAGTCAGGTCAAAAATCGAAGCACTCTGTTCTGTAGAAGTATTTGATACGATGATCTCAAGAGAACGTAAGATGATCTTAAATGAATCAAAAAAAGGAGAATACTCTGTCTCTGTGGTCGGATGGCTCAATCAAATCAATAAAAAAATAGACTATTTTACAGAGGTACAGGTACTCTTACATACAGAAATCCAAAAAAAAGAACAAATACCGTTATTGGAAAGTAGGAATCATCTCATCGTATATGGTTTAGTTTTTTTGAGTTTATTGCTTCTACTTTTTAGACTTTTTGTCATCTATGCAAAGTTAAATAAAAATAAAGAGATCTCCATAGAGACCTTAAAAGATATCGCTTTGGTTTTTAATAAAAATCAACAAGAAGAGCTGCAAAGATTGATACATGATGGGAAAATTGACTACATCTATAAGTTTTTGATCAAAGCTATTTTAGATGCCAATCAGACAAAAGATCTTTTTCTTGCGAGTATGTCACACGAGATACGTACGCCGCTTAATGGTATACTCGGATTTACACAATTGCTTAAAAAATCTGATGCGACAGAGGAGCAAAGAGAATTCATATCTGTGATAGAAAAGAGTTCAGAGAATCTCTTGACGATCGTAAATGATATTCTTGATCTCTCCAAGATAAAAGCACAGAAGATTGAGCTGGAGAGTATAGAATTTGACCCCATTGATAGTTTTGAGGTTGCTATTGAGTCGTATGCAGCAAAAGCTGCTGAAGAAGATATTGATTTTAATCTTTTTTTAGATCCCACCTTACCTACACTTCTACTGGGTGACCCGACAAAGATCTCTCAAGTGATTTTGAATCTTGTGTCTAATGCAATGAAATTTACTTCCAAAAATGGTGAAGTGAATGTCAATATAGAGAAAATGTTTGAGAGCAGAGATGAAGTACAAGTAAAGTTCGAAGTTTCAGATACGGGTATAGGTATTACCAAAGAACAAAAAAGCAAAATATTTGAGGCATTTTCACAGGCAGATGTAAGTACAAGCAGAGAGTATGGCGGTACGGGGCTAGGGCTTTCTATCTCAGGTAAGTTTGTTGAACTTATGGGAGGAAAACTGAGTATTTGGAGTGTCAAAGATGAAGGGTCTACTTTTTACTTCACTTTGTCGTTAAAGAAGCCTAAGAGTGCTACACGTAGACAAGTAGCTGATCTGAGTGGATACCGGATTGGTATTCTTAATCCACATATGGATACAGAATATATTATCAATGAAAACCTTGATGCGTATATTGCTTATACGGGAGCAGAAATTGTACATTATACAGATGAATCTTTGTTGGCACTGAAAGGTAGTTTTCAACTCCCAGATATTCTTTTCATTGATCATAAGTTTAGACTTAGAGGGGGAGAGATAGAACAGTTCTTAGACTTTGATACAAAGATCGTTGTGATGTCTACAGGAGATCAGAAAAGAAGTCTCAACCGATACAACTCTCGTATAGATAAAATACTCTATAAACCGATCAATTTTACAAAAACACTTAAAATACTCACTAATAAAGTAGAGTCTTCGGAGTCTGAAAGAAAAATCATTTTTGAAAACCTACATGTCTTGGTTGCTGAAGACAATAGTATTAATCAAAAACTGATACAAAATATACTGAATCGAATGGACGTGGAAGTAAGTATTGCCAATAATGGAAAAGAAGCTCTTGAATTACGTATGAAACATGAGTATGATATTATATTTATGGATATAGAGATGCCTGTGATGGGTGGTATGGAAGCGACTGGACAGATCTTAATGTATGAGAGAAAACATAATAAAAAACATACACCTATCGTTGCTTTAACGGCTAATGCTCTTTCCGGAGATAGGGTAAAATATATGGGTGCAGGTATGGATGATTATCTTTCTAAACCACTACGTATAGAGGAACTTACTGCACTTCTTGAAAAATATTTTGAAGGTAGAATAATAGAGAATAGCATCTAAAGGGATACTTTCACGAGAGTCTCTCTTTAAAATCTCCATAGGTAAATTCACGAAGAATTTCTAAGCTCCCATCTTCTTTTTCTATAGCAATGGAGGGAAGCTTTACCCCATTAAAGGTGCTGGCTTTGACCATAGTGTAGTGCATTTGGTCTTCGAAGATCACTTTATCTCCTAGTTTGAGTGGCAGATCAAAACTGTAGTCTCCCATGATATCTCCAGCTAAACAGGTATTGCCTGCCAGACGGTAGGTATAGGTTTTCTTTCCCGCTTTTCCTGCACCGCGTACATCTGCACGGTAAGGCATGATGATGGTATCTGGCATATGTGCTTCTGCAGAAGTGTCCAAAATGGCAATATCTATGTCATTGTGTACAATGTCAAGGACTGTACTGACAAGTGTCCCTGTCTCCCACCCTATGGCTTCTCCAGGCTCTAGGTAGACTTCGACATTATACTTCTCTTTAAAGCCATTAATGAGCGTTATAAGCTTATCTACATCATATCCTTGCCGTGTGATGTGATGTCCTCCTCCGAAGTTGATCCATTTCATCTGTGGTATATAAGCAGCAAATTTCTCTTCAAAGTTTTTGAGGACATTCTCAAGTGCTGTGCTGTCTTGTTCACACAGGGCATGAAAGTGTAAACCATCACACTCTGTTAAGATAGATTCATCTATATTTTCAAAGGTAGTCCCAAGTCTTGAATAGAGTCCACAGGGGTTATAGATCTCTTTGGGTGACTCTGAATATTCAGGGTTGACACGAAGTCCCAAAGAGAGGGTGGAATTTACTGCTTTTGCCTGAGAGGCAAAGCGTTTGAATTGTGTTGGAGAGTTAAATACCAAATGATGGGATATCTTGGCTATTTCATCTATCTCTTCTTCTTTAAATGCAGGAGAGTAGGTATGAACTTCTTTACCAAATGTTTCATCTGCCAGTTTTGCTTCATGCAGCCCAGAAGCACAGCATCCGTCAAGATAAGGTTTGAGTATAGGAAAGCTTTTCCATAAGGCATAGCCTTTTAGGGCCAAGAGTACTTTTGCACCCGTTTTATTTTTGATATCTTGTATACATTCAAGGTTGTTTTTAAGCAGGGTTTCTTCAAGTAACCAGCAGGGAGAAGGCAGTTTTCTAATATTTTCGTTATTCATAAGAAATTATAGCAATAGAAGCTAAAATATTTTGATATAATCAATGTATTAAATATTGAAAACTTTGGGAAGAGGACATACAAATGGATAAAAGAGAAAGTTTAACACACAGAAACAATATACAATTTAATGGGAATGATATCACTTTGGCTGCAAAGATACTTGAAAAGCTTTCTGGTACTATGGATATTGTATATTATCTTATGAATCGTGGAGACGGGCGTGCTTTTGTCCTGATGCTTGTATCTGCAAACAATATTGATATGGGAGCACTACTGGAAAAAGAGAAGCGTGAGACTGACATCTTGTTTGAGATCGATAAAGAAGATTCTTTGTATGCACTGATCTGTCAAGATACTAAAATTGATGGTGGATATTATTTTGCCGAAAGATTAGTCCATCACATGCAATTGGATAATGCAAAAGATATTTATTGTACGGATCTTGAGATAAGAACAACCAATCATGAAATAAAATTTGTCATCTTAAAACTCATTGAAACCTATATGAAATCAAAGGAAGAAGGTAGATCCAATGAGATTGTTTTCAAAAGTCTCAATTAATTAGTGTGTCTTAAGGGATTTTAGTGTAAAATCCCGTCCAAATATACCGCAGTAATGTAGGTTTAAAATTTATTAAGGATGACTCGGAATGAAAAGAACATACCAACCTCATAGTACACCAAGAAAAAGAACACACGGATTTAGAACAAGAATGAAAACTAAAAATGGTAGAAAAGTTATTTCTGCAAGAAGAGCCAAAGGTAGAAAAAGACTATCTGTATAACGATAGCAGGCTAGACCTATTAGTTCAATAAAACATTTTACTAGGATCAAAACTAGTAAAGAGTTCAATGTGGTGTATAAACACTCCACAAAAACTTGGCATACAGCCTATTTTGTACTCTTCTTTAAAAAAAATGATGCGTATAAAGTAGGTTTTGTAGCCTCCAAGAAAATTGGAAATGCAGTTCATCGAAACAGAGCAAAACGTTTGTTAAGAGCACATTTCATCGAAAATATAGACCTCTTACCTCAAGGTAGTTATGTACTGGTTGCAAAACCTGCACTTATACAGGAAAACTATCAGATGACTCGTAAATCGTATCTACACACACTTAAAAAGTGTACTGCATTAACATAAAATACACTATACTATCAACGATATATTACAAAAGGTATAACTTTGGAACAACAAGATCTAAATAAACGACTTCTTCTGGCACTGGCACTTTCATTCTTTGTATTTATAGGATATAGCTACTTCTTTCCGCCTGTTAAGCCTACGCAAGAAATAACACAAACTACTACTGCTACTACTACGCATCAAACACCTACTGTGGATACAGTATCAAATACAAATATGGCCACACCAAGTGTTGCAAGTAATACAAGTTCAGCTGCACCGGTACAAAGTGCATCACCAACGTTGGTTAAAATAAAAGCTGATCACTATCTTATGAGTATTGATGAATTTGGCCGTATAGCTCAAATGGAGTTATTGGAAGCAAAGTATCATGATGATGAGGGCAATAATTTAAAGATATTGGATGTAAATGAAGTAAAGCCATTGGAAGTAAGATTCTCTGATGTAAAACTGAATGAAGAAGCATTTAAAACACCTTATACCTATGAGGGAAACAGTATTGTAGACTTAGGTAACAGCGCAAAAACGCTTACGCTTACCCAAACACTTTCTTCTGTAACATTGACTAAGAAAATTACTTTTAAGCCTACGGGTGAGTACAGTGTACATATTACTACTTCTTCAGCTTCTCCATACTTCATCACTCCCGGGCACAGACCTGTGGCTGATCAGTCTATGTATATGCTTGTGAGAGGTGCATTGGTAAAAGGTGGTGACGATATTATCAATACCATTGAAGATGGTGATGCTGAGGGATATGAGAAGTTTCCAAATGCAAAGATCGCTTCTTCTTTTGACCGATATGTCGCTTCAATGTTTTATAACTTTGAGAAGGGCTTAAACGTTTCTATCCTGAAGGAAAAGAACGATGACCCTCTAATCTTTGTACAAGGAACAGAAGATATGACTTTTGGTGCCTATATTGGACCCAAAGAAGAGAAAACATTAAGAGCCATCAACCCGGAGCTTACAGATGCTATTGAATTCGGTTGGTTCTCATTTCTTTCAAAACCGTTTTTCAAAGTACTTATCTGGATCCATGATTATATAGGTAACTGGGGTTGGGCGATCATCCTCTTTACGCTATTGGTTAAACTTATTTTATTCCCTCTTTCATACAAAGGTATGATGTCGATGCAAAAGCTTAAAGACTTGGCACCGAAGATGAAAGAGATCAAAGAGAAGTACAAGGGTGATCCTGCAAAAATGAATGCACAGATGATGGAAATGTACAAAAAACACGGTGCAAACCCTATGGGTGGATGTTTGCCGTTATTGCTTCAAATTCCTGTATTTTTTGCACTTTATCGTGTACTTTTAAATGCCGTTGAGCTTCAAGGTGCTCCATGGATCTTATGGATAGAAGATCTGGCTATGATGGATCCGTATTTTGTACTTCCTGTTTTGATGGGTGCATCTATGTGGTTCCAACAAAAGATCACACCAAGTAACTTCACTGATCCTTTACAAGAGAAGATCTTTAAATGGTTCCCTGCGATCATGACAATATTCTTTGTTTATTTCCCATCAGGTCTTGTACTCTACTGGTTGGTGAATAACTTGTTTACGATTGCTCAACAGTACTTTATTAACCATATGTACGCTAAACAGAAAGATGCGGCTATTGCAGCGCATAAAAAAACGAAGGACTAGCCTATGAAAAAGGTTGAAGCACCGACACTTGAAGAAGCATATGCAAATGCTTCACAAATGTTAGAATGTTCTATTTCTGAAATTCAATGTGAAGTTGTGCAACACCCCTCAAAAGGTCTTTTGGGACTTTTTAAAAAAACTGCCATTATTATTGCTGTACGTAAAAGTATTTCATTACAGAAAACTGCATCTTCGAAAATCGAAGAGAAAAATGAAGAGATCATTTCAGAACCAAGTGAAGAAGAGAGAGTGGCTTCTGCGATCTTGGAAACAGTTAAAGAAGAAGCCGTCAGAGAAGAAACTGCTATTGTTGAACCTGAAGTGCTAAAAGATGCTGTCTTAGACAGTTTTTTTGAACCAGATTCAACTATAGATGAAAATGAAGATGTAGTAGAAGATGAAACGATCGTTTATGATGAATTGGCGATGATGATAGAAGATCAGCTTAAAGAATTTCTTTCACACTCCTGTTTCGCGATCGATGTGGTTGAAGTGGATGTAAGAGACAACACAGCGCTTATCTTTATCGATGGTGATGATGCAGCACTGCTCATAGGGAAAGAGGGGTATCGCTATAACGCACTCTCTTATATGCTCTTTAACTGGTTACATACAAAATATGAACTTTTCATTAAACTTGAAATTGCAGAATTTTTAACCACACAGCAAGCGATGATACGTAAGTATATTCAGCCAGTGATCGAAAATGTTGAAAAACAGGGAAAAGGTAAAACCCGTTTCCTTGATGGTATTTTGGTCCAAATTGCACTAGAACAGCTGCGTGAAAGATTTCCAGATAAATATGTGGCAGTTAAAACAGCCAGAGAAGGTAAAAAATTTGTTGTGATCAACGAATTTAATAACACTAAGAATAATGCATAACTCAATCGCCGCTATTGCTACTGCACATGGTGTTGCCTCTATCTCTATTATAAGAGTCAGTGGTGATGCTGCGCTTGATATAGCACATAAAATCTCTCATTTAGAAAATATTACTCCCCGACACGCTCATTTAACTTCTCTTTTTAATAGTAACAATGATCTGATTGATCATGCCATTATGATCTATTTTGCAGCGCCACATAGTTTTACAGGTGAAGCGATCGTAGAGTTTCAGTGTCACGGAGGTATGATCGTTGCACAGGAGATACTTGATACCATTACCTCTTATGGTGTAAGCCTAGCTCAGCCTGGTGAGTTCTCAAAACGTGCTTTTCTTAATGGTAAAATTGATCTGACAGAAGCAGAAGCTATTTCTAAACTCATAGAAGCCAAATCGGTGGATGCTGCGAAAATTTTGGCTAAGCAGATGAAAGGTGAATTAAAACACTTTGTAGATGAGAGCAGGAATGCGCTGTTGAAGTCTTTATCCTATTCTGAAGTGATGATAGACTATGCAGAAGAAGATATTCCTGATGATATAATGGAGAGTATTACGACACAGTTGGAAGGACTCTCTTCACAGATCGAAGACATTGTTGAAGCAAGTCACAGACGTAGGGGACTTATTGAAGGCTTTAAAGTGGCCATCATCGGGAAACCCAATGTAGGTAAAAGTTCCTTACTTAATGCCTTACTAAGTTATGACAGAGCAATCGTCTCTGACATTGCAGGGACAACCAGAGATACCATAGAAGAGCAGGTGCGTATCGGTTCACATATTATTCGCCTGGTAGATACAGCAGGGATCCGTGAGTCGGAAGATACCATAGAGAAAATCGGTATTGAACGTACATTGGATTCAGTAGAAGATGCTGATGTCATTATTGCTTTGTTTGACAGCTCACGTACATTTGACGAGGAAGATACAAAAATACTTTCTATTGTTGATAACTTAGAAGATAAACATATTATCATTGCAGTTAATAAATCTGACCTTGATAAAAGATTTGATATCAGTAAACTAGACGCTTATGAAGTGTTGGAAGTAAGTGCTAAAAAATCTTTTGTAAGATTAACAGAAAAGCTGGAGAATCTTTTTGATAGTATTGGTGAAGGAGAAGAGCTTATGTTGATCTCAGCACGTCAGATCGAAGCAGTCACTCAGGCAAAACAATCAATATTAGAAGCAAGAGAGCCGCTTTTAAACGGTGAATTGGAATTTTTTTCTTATCATTTACAAGAGGCCGTGAAGTTTATCTCATCTATCTCCAAACCGTATGATAGTGAAGAGATACTGGACAAAATGTTCGGTGAATTTTGTTTGGGGAAATAAAATGAAGATTTTGGTGAGGTGAAAATTATGGAAAACATGGAACTCTATATCCTATTGGTATTATTACTATTTACACTATGGTTTATCAGAAATACAATCAAGTATTATAAAGGTGAAAAGCGTAATGTAAAACATTTACATCGATTTGCTAAAGAGGGTGAAGTTGAGGCTCAAAAGCATCTTTCAAAACGTTATCATAAAGGTGATATGGTTAAAAAATCTTCTCAAAAAGCTGCTTTTTGGTCTCAAAAGGCTGCTTTTTCAGGGGATGCCAATGCCAAAGAATTTTTAGAAAGCATCATAAAAAAGAAGTAAGACTAATTAACTATAGTGTATACTGTCAAAATTACTTATCAAGGGATAAAAATGTTTAAAAAAACTGTTTTGTTGTTCATTACTTTGCTCACACTGTCTGTATTGACAGGCTGTGTTCAACCGGACGTTTCACCAAATAAAGGTCAAGGTTGGGCTGAAAAAACCAATGAAGATGATATAGATATGTCTGATCTTGATGAAAACCTTACAGAGTCAGAAATGATGATGACAGAAGATGGTGAAGAGAATAAAATGGAGCGTATTGCTTTTCCTTCTTCAGAATATTATCGTTTGGCAAGAACAGGTAAGGGTACAGTAAAAGGTAGCATTTACCTAAAGGATGCTTATGATAAACATATTCCCGGTGCGAGCACAAGACTATATCTGAACCCATATACTTCATACTCTAAACAATGGTATGAAGAGAGTTACCTGGGTGGATATAAGATGACAAAGGCAGATTCCAGACTCTTTAATTATCTGAAATTCACCGCTGCAGATGCCAATGGTAAATTTGCATTTTACGGTGTGCCGTCTGGTAGTTATTATCTTATAGGTACGGTTAAATGTGGAGAAGAGTGCGGTTATGGTAATGATAAAAGTATCCGTATAGCAAGAAGAGTGACCGTACGTGGAAGTCAGATCTTAGAAAAAGATCTGACCAGGATGATCGACTAAAGATTCCCTAAAAAAGAAAGTAGTTAGATTTTAGCTTACAGGGTAAGCTTTTTCCAATGCTTCATAAAGTGTTTGGGGACTTATATCTTCATTGGCTTCAAGTATACTTTGCATGGTGACATTATCTTCCTCACCATTCCACATTTTGATGTAGCTTCCCTCTTTATATCCATGTTCCTGTCTAAATTTATTTAAGATATTTTTACCTACATAAAGTTGATAGAGTGTATCAAGATTAAGTCCTGACTGTACAGCTACATCTATAAATGCTTCCATCAATTTTTCTGTGGATCCTTCACAAAAAAGTGTTTTCATTAATATTTCTGCAACTTTTATCTGTTCATAATAATCTTTGAAATTCTCTTTGATTTCTCCAGAAAATGTCGAGAAATTTGCAAGATCATTAATATTTCTGGCCAGTGTGTCAATGCTTCCGAGATTTCCTCTTTTATAATCTTGAAGTCCTTGAGACATAATAAAGTGCCAAATATCAACGGCTTCTATTTTGATATTTGCATAGTCTGGTTTGGCATCTATGTTTTTCCAGTGTTTCCAGGGATAGCTTTCTATAAGTTCTGCACATTCGAGGTAAGTACAACGTTTCCAGTCAATGGGTTTGCCGTTTTTAGTCATGCCATCTTCCCAACCAAGACCGTTTGTTGCATCATTGAGTTCTTGTTGTAATTCCAGCATTTGTAGTATTTTGTCCATTTATTTCCTTAAGTACTTGCCTTCGTTCCCATGCTCTGCGTGGGAATGCATATGCGATATTATTGCGTAAAGGAAGTTTGTTTTTTATTAAAGTTAAGTATGCATTCCCATCGGGACGATGGGAACGAGATACAGATGTATTATTCTACCTTTTCATCACTTTATTAGTACTTTTTAAGTAAAATATACTCCTTATTTTACACCCCTTAAAGGACAGACAAATGTCACAACCTGTTGAAGATTTAGATGAAGTTTTAAAAAACCATAAGCTTAGTAAACCAGAGTATGAAGATATCTTGCGTATCTTGGATGGTCGTCACCCCAATATCGTTGAGATAGGTATTTTTTCTGCGATGTGGTCAGAACACTGTTCATACAAGTCCAGTACAAAATACCTTAGAGGTTTTCCTACGACTGCCCCATGGGTCATTCAGGGACCAGGTGAAAATGCCGGTGTGATTGATATTGGTGATGGAATGGCAGCTGTGTTTAAAATGGAGAGTCATAATCACCCTTCATTCATTGAGCCTTTTCAAGGGGCAGCTACGGGTGTAGGTGGAATACTCCGTGATATCTTTACTATGGGTGCAAGACCTGTAGCCAACCTCAATGCCTTACGTTTTGGAACAGTAAAAGGTGACTCAGATACTGCTAAATACCAAAGACACTTAGTACGTGGTGTGGTTGATGGTATAGGCTCTTACGGTAACTGTATGGGTGTACCTACCATTGGTGGTGAAGTGAGTTTTGATGAATCTTACAATGGAAACATTCTTGTAAATGCTTTTTCATTAGGTCTTGTAAAGTCAGATGAGATCTTCCTTGGTGTCGCATCTGGACTTGGTAACCCGGTCATGTATGTGGGTTCCAAAACAGGACGTGACGGTCTTGGTGGTGCAGTCATGTCTTCGGATTCATTTACTGAAGAGTCTAAATCACTTCGTCCAACAGTACAAGTGGGTGATCCATTTACAGAAAAGCTTCTTCTTGAAGCATGTCTGGAATTGTTCAAAACAGATCTTATTGTTGGTATTCAGGATATGGGTGCAGCAGGACTTACTTCTTCTGCATTTGAAATGGCTGGGAAAACAGGTGCAGGGATGATCATGCACCTTGACAAAGTTCCTGCAAGAGAAGAGGGTATGACACCGTATGACTTTATGCTTTCAGAGTCACAAGAACGTATGCTTATTTGTGCTAAACAAGGTTCAGAACAAGCGATCATTGATATCTTTGAAAAATGGGGACTTGATGTGGCTGTTATCGGTGAAGTAACAGATACTGCGCGTATGGAATTAATGTGGCATGGTGAAAAATGTGCGGATATGCCTATTGCTCCTGTGAGTGAAGAAGCACCAGTGCTTGATAGACCGATAGCAAGACCTAAGTACTTAGATGAGATCAATGCCAAAACGGTAGAGAGCTATAAAGCAGTAGAGAATCAAAAAGCATATGAATCATTGCTCTCAAACATTGAAGTATCTGATAAAGCATGGGTTTATAACCAGTATGACTCTATGGTACAGACCAATACAACAAAAGCACCAGGTTCTTTGGATGCTTCTTGTATCCGTATCAAAGAGAATGGGAAAGCACTCTCTATGAGTTCTGACTGTAATCCACGTTTCTGTTACATTGATCCAAGAAAAGGTGCTGCGCTTGCAGTGGTTGAGTCTGGACGTAACGTAGCGATGTCAGGAGCCAGACCACTATCTATTACAGATTGTCTCAACTTTGGTAACCCGGAAAACCCGGAAGTCATGTGGCAGTTTGCTGAGTGTTGTGAAGGTATTAAGGAAGCATGTTTAGCGCTTAATACACCCGTTGTATCTGGTAACGTCTCTCTATATAATGAAACAAATGGTGTTTCTGTTTTCCCTACACCAGCTATTGCTATGGTAGGACTGAATGAAGATGAAAACAAAGTACTCCCTTCAGTATTTCAGGATGAAGGATCACAAATACTTCTTATAGGACGAACTATAGGTGAGTTTGGTGGTTCATTGTATGTCAAAGCACTTCATGGAGAAACATCAGGTTCTTTACCGGCATTTGATTATGAATCAGAACTTGCTTTGTGGGAACTTGTTATTGAAGCCAATAAAAAAGGACTGCTTAAATCAGCAAAAGATGTCAATGTCGGTGGTATTGCCATTGCACTTTCAAAAATGGCAGCTGTTTCAAACAAGGGTATTGTTGCTTCTGTTGAAGTACATAAGAGTAAAGATATTTTTGATGAGTCACAAAGTAGAGCGTTACTTGAAGTTTCGTCTGAGAACCTTACGGCTCTTGTACATATGGCTGTAGGTTTAGGATTATATGTTGAGAATATTGGTAATGTGGGTGGAGATAAAGTGCAGGTCAATGATGTTGAGCTTCCACTTGATACTGTGAAAGATATTTATTTTAATACTTTTGCTCGTACTATTGAGCAGGATCTGTAGAATATAGTATTTGTCTCGTTCCCATGCTCTGCGTGGGAATGCATACTGGAATTCAATATAGTATAGATATTATATTTTTATAGTGTATTGGAGTTTATTTTTTACTTTTTTTAGAAAAAAGTAAGCAAAAAAGCGTCACTTTGCAAGTGTGCTTCGATGTTACGGCGCGTGCTTCGCAATATGCACGCCTTCACATCGGCACACTCAGTGCAAAGTGACATAAAAAATGTGTAGGGTCAATTTATCGACCAAAATGAAAGTGAGAATGTATGAGAGCATTAATAAGCGTTAGTGATAAAGCAGGCATTGTAGAGTTTGCACAGGGTTTAGAGCGTCAGGGTTGGGAGATCATTTCAACGGGTGGTACGTATAAAAAATTAAATGAAGCGGGTGTAAAAGTCATCGAGATCGATGAAGTGACAAAGTTTCCGGAGTGTTTTGAAGGACGTGTGAAAACATTGAATCCTTATGTACATGGTGGAATCCTTCATAAAAGAGGAGATGCAGGTCATGTTGCACAGGCTAAAGAGCTTGGTGTAGAAGGTATAGACCTTGTTTGTGTGAATCTTTACCCGTTTAAAGAGACCATTGAGAGAACGGAAGATTTTGATGAGATCATAGAAAACATAGATATTGGTGGACCGACTATGGTACGTTCTGCTGCTAAGAACTTTAATGATGTGCTTATTGTTACCAATGTAAATGATTATGATGCAGTACTTTCTGCACTAGAGAGTAAAGAAGATACGCTTGAGTTTAGAAGAGAACTTATGATTAAAGCCTTTGAACACACAGCAGCTTATGATTCTATGATCGCCAATTATATGAACGGCCGTTTTAATGATGGTTTTGGTGAGTATCAGTTCATTACAGGTAAGAAATCTTTCCAGACACGTTATGGAGAGAATCCACACCAAAAAGGTGCCTTGTATGAGTTTGGTAACCACTTTACAAATAACTTCAAACAAGTCAAAGGTGAAGCGTCGTTCAATAATATAAACGATGTAAACGGAGCACTGAAAATTGCTTCTAGTTTTGGTGATGAAGAGGCTGTATGTATCGTCAAACATGGTAACCCTTGTGGTTTTGCCATTAAAGGATCATTATTTGAGTCTTACACTGAAGCATTAAGATGTGACCCCGTATCTGCCTTTGGTGGTGTGGTTGCGGTGAATGGTATAGTGACTAAAGCGCTTGCAGAGAAGATGAATGAGATCTTTTTAGAAGTAGTGATGGCAGCAGATTTTGAGCCGGAAGCACTTGAAGTGTTTGCAAAGAAAAAACGTCTTAAACTTTTTTCTCAGGGTGGTACAAAATTAGTAATGTCTAAAGACTCTCATGACTTTAAACATGTAGATGGTGGATTTGTCTATCAAAATTCTGACTGCATTTGTGACAACGAAGTCCACAATGCTCATAAGAAATCAGAACTGACTGCAACTGAACAAGAGATGAAAGATCTTGAGATCGCATGGAAAGTGGCAGGTCTTACAAAGTCTAACTGTGTGGTGTATGTTAAAGATTCTGCAATGGTAGCTGTAGGTATGGGTATGACCTCACGTGTGGATGCTGCACAATGTGCCTTGAAAAAAGCAAAAGAGATGGATATAGATGTCTCTGGCGCAGCGATGGCATCTGAAGCCTTCTTCCCTTTCCGTGACAGCATAGACGCTGCAGCTGCTGCAGGAGTAAAAGCCATCATTGAGCCTGGTGGATCGATCAGAGATGAGGAAGTGATCGAAGCTGCGAATGAGCATGGTATTTCTCTTTACTTTACTACGGTAAGACACTTTTTACATTAACATGTGGGTAGTAAGTGAAGATGGCTTACTGCACGCACCTTTACGCTTCTCTAAAACCAGTTAATATATCAATTACTAATAGTATGGAGTAGAGTAAAGAAAGAAGAGTGGAAAGTACTCACTTTTTATGAAAAAGTTAACCTTTAATATATAAATTCTAATATATAATTTAAAAACTTAGAATAAGGGAAAGGTGTCACGTAATGAAGAATGATTGATAGATGTCTTTTCTTTGTAATGCAAACTATATCTAATAAGATATATTCTTATCACAATCAATTATTTTTTACTTATAGCGCGAACCTTATACATTATTATTCTCAAAAGGATAAATCATAAAAAAAGTATTACTTGTATTTGGTACAAGACCAGAAGCCATAAAAATGGCACCACTCGTTCTGGCATTTCAAGAACATTCACAAGAGATAGAAGTAAAAGTTTGTGTGACCGCACAACATAGAGAAATGCTTGACCAAGTATTGCACATTTTTGATATTGTTCCTGATTTTGATCTTAATATTATGAAGCCGGGACAAGATCTTTATGATGTTACAAGTAAGATATTATTGGGGATGAAAGAGGTGCTTACAGAGTACAAACCTGATGTGGTCTTTGTACATGGAGATACCACTACAACCATCTCTACAGCCATTAGTGCATTTTATCAGAAGATTCCCGTGGCACATGTGGAAGCAGGGCTTCGCACCGGTGATATATATAGTCCGTGGCCAGAAGAAGCAAACCGAAAACTTACATCACAGATTACTAAATATCATTTAACTCCTACCGATACAAGTAAAGAGAATCTTTTAAAAGAGAATATAGATAAAGATGATATTTATGTGACTGGAAATACTGTGATCGATGCATTGTTTTGGGTATTGGAGAAGATAGATAAAAATGAAAGTCTAAAATCTTCACTTTCAGAGGCGATCCGATCAGACTTTTCTGCTTTTGGGAATGAAGAACGTGTAGTCTTGATCACTGGACATAGAAGAGAGAACTTTGGACAGGGTTTCCTTGATATGTGCAGTGCTATAAAAACATTGGCAGAAGAACATCCTGATGTTAATTTTGTTTATCCGGTGCATCTTAATCCTAATGTACAAAAACCTGTACTTGAATTACTCTCTGGCATCAATAATGTATATCTGATATCCCCTTTAGACTATGAACCTTTTGTCTATTTGATGAGTAAATCTTATTTGATCTTGACAGATAGCGGAGGGATACAGGAAGAAGCACCAAGTTTAGGTAAGCCAGTACTTGTGATGCGTGATACTACCGAAAGACCGGAAGCAGTTGAAGCAGGAACTGTTAAACTAGTAGGGACAAACCCAAATACTATCATTAACGAAGTAAATAAATTACTTAATGATGACTCTCTCTATAAGAGTATGAGTCAAGCTCATAACCCTTATGGCGACGGAAAAGCATGTCAAAAGATAGTGAAACTAATAAAGGAAAAATATGCAAAATAAAACAGTATGTATCATGGGACTAGGTTATATAGGACTTCCAACAGCAGCACTTTTAGCTAACCGTAAATATCAAGTACATGGAGTTGATGTCGTTCAAAGTACAGTCGATACTATTAATCAAGGTAATATTCATATTGTAGAGCCTGATCTGGATACTTTTGTACGTTCCGCAGTTAATTCAGGAAATCTTATTGCTGATACTAAACCAAAAGAATCTGATGTCTTTATTATTGCAGTACCGACTCCTTTTCATGAGGGCTATGTTCCAAATATAGATTATGTGGTTTCTGCAACTGAATCTATTGCTCCTTATGTTAGAGAGGGAAATATAGTTATTTTGGAGTCAACTTCTCCTGTAGGAACTACCGATAAAGTAGCAGAAGTGTTACAGGCACAGGGTGTGGATATTTCTAAAGTACATGTTGCTCATTGCCCTGAGCGTGTTTTACCCGGACAGATCATGCGAGAACTGGTAGAGAATGACCGTATTGTAGGTGGTATTAATGAAGAAGCTACTCAAGAAACAGCAGATTTCTATAAGACATTTGTAAGCGGAAAGATACTGCAAACCGATGCAAAAACAGCAGAGATGGCAAAACTTACGGAGAACAGTTATCGTGATGTGAATATCGCATTTGCGAATGAACTATCTATCTTATCTGACAAATTTGGTATCAATGTATGGGAACTTATCTCCTTGGCAAATCGTCATCCACGTGTTGATATCTTACAGCCTGGTGTAGGAGTAGGGGGACATTGTATCGCAGTGGATCCTTGGTTTATTGTGCATGCAGGTGGAGATGATGCAAAGATCATTAGAACAGCAAGAGAAGTGAATAACTACAAAACAGAATGGTCTATCGAAAAGATCAAAAATTCAGCACTTGTATTTGAAAAGGAAAATGGACGTTCCGCGAAAGTCGCTTGTATGGGGTTGGCATTTAAACCTAATATAGACGATATGAGAGAGTCTCCCGCACTTTATGTTACAAGACAACTCATAGCTGAGGGTCTTAATGTACTGCCTGTAGAACCGAATATAAAATCTTCTGATGAGTTTGACCTTGTTCAAGATGATGAAGCGATTAATGAAGCAGATATTGTTGTCTTTTTGGTGGCACATGAGGAATTTAAAGGTATTCGTATATTTGGGAAAGAAGTATTTGATTTTTGTGGTGTAACAAATAGTAAGGATGATAGAAAATGAAAATTGCAATAGCTGGTACCGGATACGTAGGTCTCTCGAATGGAATACTGTTAGCGCAACATAATGAAGTGGTTGCACTTGATATCATGCCTGAAAAAATTGAGATGCTCAATAAAAAAATATTACCTATTGAAGATACAGAATTAGAAGAATATCTTACCAATAAAGAATTAAATTTTACTGCTACATTAGATAAAGAAAAAGCATATAAAAATGCTGACTTTGTGATCATTGCTACACCCACGGATTATGATCCTGTAACTAACTATTTTAATACGAATTCTGTAGAATCAGTGATAAAAGATGTTATAAGTATTAATCCTAATGCTACCATGGTCATTAAGTCAACGGTACCTGTTGGATATACTGAACAGGTAAAAGTAGCATTAAATTGTGAAAATATCATTTTTTCTCCAGAATTTTTACGGGAAGGAAAAGCACTACATGATAATCTTTACCCTTCACGGATCATCGTGGGTGAGAAATCTGAACGTGCAAAAATATTTGCTGATCTTTTAGCACAAGGTGCTATCAAAGAAAATATAGATATTCTTTTTACTAATTCTACAGAAGCAGAAGCGGTTAAACTCTTTTCTAACACTTATCTTGCGATGAGGGTTGCTTACTTTAATGAACTTGACTCTTACGCAGCAGCACATAATCTGAATAGTAGAGATATCATTGAAGGGGTTGGACTCGATCCAAGAATTGGAAGTCATTATAATAATCCTTCTTTTGGCTATGGGGGTTACTGCTTACCAAAAGACACCAAACAATTACGTGCAAACTACAAAGATGTACCTAACAGTCTGATAGGTGCCATTGTGGATGCCAATAGTACAAGAAAAGATTTTATTTCTAACAGTATCATTGATAAGAATCCAAAGGTTGTAGGAATTTACAGATTGGTGATGAAAAGTGGATCTGATAATTTCAGGGCTTCTTCTATTCAGGGTATTATGAAAAGAATTAAAGCAAAAGGGATCGAAGTAGTTATTTATGAGCCGTCACTTGATGATGAAGAATTTTTTCATTCAAAGGTAATCAGGGATTTAGACACATTCAAAAAAATGTCAGACGTAATAGTTGCTAACAGACACTCAGATGTTTTAAAAGATGTGGAAGAGAAGGTTTATACTAGAGACCTTTTTGGGAGTGATTAAAGATGAAGATACTTGTAACTGGTACAGCGGGGTTTATAGGCTTTCATCTTGCAAAAAAATTGCTTGAACGTGGAGATGAGGTTGTTGGTATGGATAATATCAATGATTATTATGATGTGAATCTGAAATATGGACGGCTAAAAGAGCTTGGCATAGCTCAGGAAGATATAGAAGAAAAAAAGTTTTCGGCTTCAAGTATATTTCCGAAACATAAATTTATTAAACTTGATCTTTCAGATAAAGAAGGAATGAGTAGTCTTTTTGAGAGTGAAAAGTTTGATGCTGTATGTAATTTGGCCGCACAAGCAGGTGTCCGATACTCTTTGGAAAATCCTCATGCTTATATAGACAGTAATATTGTAGGATTTATGAATATACTTGAAGGGTGCAGGCATCATAATGTAAAAAATCTTTCGTATGCTTCAAGTTCTTCCGTATACGGACTTAATAAATCACAACCTTTTAAAACATCAGATAAAACGGAACATCAAGTGAGCGTGTATGCAGCGACTAAAAAATCAAACGAAATGCTTGCACACACCTACAGCCATCTTTACGATATACAAACAACAGGCCTAAGGTTCTTTACTGTGTATGGTCCATGGGGAAGACCAGATATGGCACCTATGTTATTTACGGATGCTATTTTACATGACAGAGCGATCAAAGTGTTTAACTTTGGAAAAATGAGCCGTGATTTTACCTATATAGACGATATTGTTGAAGGTTTGATAAACGTGATTGATAACCCCGCCACTAAAAATGATGCATGGGATCCTGAAGATCCTGAAATTCAAAGCTCATCTGCCCCCTATCGTATTTATAATATAGGTAACAATGCACCCGTAGACTTGATGAAGTTTATTGAGACTATTGAAAATGCCTTGGGAGAAACAGCAGAAAAAAATATGCTTCCTATTCAGCC
>JAUVCL010000172.1 GCA_030595845.1 Campylobacterota bacterium | reverse complement strand
TATCGTCTAACTGCTCTTTCAACTTACCATTCCAATAAGTGACATAAATAAAATAAGATTTTGCATCTGTCAAAAATTGTGTGTGCTGCTTGACCGAAAACTTGTAAGCATAAAGATAATCTACATTATCTCTTTTAGCCCTTTCAACTCTATGGTGCCCATCTAGTAAGTTGTATTGCCCTGGAGCGATTTCAGCCATAATAATAGGCTCTCTGTTTTGTAAGCTTTCTAAATATTTCTCATCCAGGAAAGTAGAATTTTCAAAAAAAGACTTTATGGCTATTTTTTCTGATACAACAGTGTCAGGGTTCATCGCTATAAATTCATACATCTTTGTGATGTTAAATGTAAAAATTCCATTTGGGAAACACTCATCTCCATCATCAATGACACAAGGAACGAAGTTTTTATCTTTTTTCAATTTTTTCATAAAACTTCTCTCTAAAATTATTGAAGAAGATCTTCGAGTTTAACGTCTATAGTGACATTTGCCTTACTATACCCGCCATTGCGCTTGCAACCAAATGTTGTCAACATAACGAGCTTAATATCACTCTTTTTATTTTTCAGACCATGATTTCGAAATTGTGTTCTTTTATTAATTAGATTGTTGGCATATTGAGAACTGATGGTATAAACATCATCCCAATATTTCATCTCAACAATATCGAATACATTGTTATCATATTCGACAACCATATCTATCTGCGCACCATTGCCACTGTTATTACTATCAGTATACTGCCAATAATAAGCACCTTTTAATGCCCCGAGTAAGCCTCGTTCACTAGCATACAGATGGACATTATTAATCACAACAGATTCAAATGCAAATCCTGCCCATATAGGGTATTGATGTGAAGCCATAATCTTACTCCAGTACGGTCCACTAATATTTGCTATATCATTTTTATTTAGTTCTTTGATCCATTTTGTATGAAATAGGCACAAAGAATCTACAACAACATACTTAGTCCCTTTCACACGGTTACCCAACTTATTCATACCTTTAGTAAACCCACATTCGCTAAGCTCATCGAGGGCAGATTTTATCGTAGGATAAGAAAGCCCTGTTTTCTCTTCAATCTCATGTTGTGTAAATCCTGTTCGCTTATCACACAAAAGGTCTATTATCTTCTTATGGCCACCATGTTTACCATAAAAGAGTGACTTAAAGACCATGTCAAATTCATCGTACAGATTGCCACTAAGAGAAAAGAAGAGTCTGTCCACACTTTCTGCTACTGACTCGTTCTTTTTTAGGTAACTGAGGTACTTCGCAACACCACCATAGATCATATAATATTCGACAGCAGTTCTATCATCAACGTCGAGTTCAACCTCGCTCAATAGGTACTCTTTCGTCTCTTTGAGATCAAAAGGATGCATCTCTATTATCTCAGTAACTCTTTTGTAAAGTGGCCCTTTAGAATCTTCTAATATTTTACTTTTGATCCACGATGCATTAGAACCACATAATATCACCATAAAATTGTTTTGTACCTCACAATATGTATTCCAAAAATGCCCAAGTGCCGACAAAAAACCATCTTTATTTTTCTTATCCACCCAGGGAACTTCATCAAAGAAGAGTACAACCTTTTGCTCATGGTTACTTTTATCAATAGCTTCACTAATTGTACGTTTTAAAAAAATAAATGCATCGGTCCATGTCTTCAGATCCTTCTGCGGTTCTACTTTAAACCAATCATAGACAGCTTCCACAAAATTAGCGATCTGCTGTGACATATTGAGGTCACTAGCTCCTGTAAATGAAAAAAACATACAGTCAATTTTATGAGACATAAACATCTGGTTAACAAGATAGGTCTTACCTATTCGTCGTCTTCCATAGATTGATATCAATGAACTTGACTTTAGATTACAAGCATCTTCTAATACTGAAAACTCTTTTTTTCTACCAACCATATTCATCCTTTTTTTATCACTTTACTCAGTTTGATAAAATAAAGCAAGTGAAATATACATATTATTTATCATAAATAGCATTTTTGTTTAAAAATGTATCAATAATATAGATTTTATTAATATTTTTCTTATTTTTGTTGAAATAACGCGGCTAATTCTGAATAATATAATGACAATTTCCAAGAATTAAGATAGTAAGATTGACCTGTAATCTCTCTATGGTGTGTGCCCAGTGTCTAACCATCATTGAAACACGTCTGTAAAACTCTCTACGCTCTTTTATAGGATAATCCATACTTCAACTCATCCCTACCCCTTTTCAGCTTCTCTTGGCACGCACAGACATATGAGCATACCGATGCATACTGACATCTAAAACAGGATCTTTAAGTAAAGTATACCTACTTTTCTATATTGATGTTTTTTAGGTATACTTTAAGTATAAATTTACAAATGAGACTACATGCCTTTTATCTTCTTCCCTTACTCTGACCTACAGATTAAACAGTATCACAATGCAAAAATGATTTATACTAGCTATTTAGAGACACTAAAGAGTTACAACCTCACCTATCGCTATAAAATACTTTGGCAAAAGCACAAAGATGGCTATGAGCTGTTAGCTAAGCAGCATCTTCGTACTGGAAAGCGGGAATATCTTGGTCGAAGAAGTGTAGAGACCGAAAAGATAAAAGCAGATTTTTTACAGGCAAAAGTCAAGGTCAAAGAACGACTTAAAAACCTAAAAGAGAAGATGAAGCGAGAAGAGAAGCTCAATAAGCTGGAAGGTATTGCAAGAACACCCAAAGAGCTAGTTACTATCTTTCGTAAAATTAACGAATTAAACCTTGATAATAAGCTCATCGCAATTGGGACCAATAGTCTCTATAACTATGAAGTACGTAGTGCTGTCTTTATAGAGCAAGAGCATCTGGCAACGCGTGACATCGATCTACTTAATCGCAAAGACAAAGGTATCTCTTTTATCTTCAATGAGCTTATGAGCAGCAGACATGCCCTTGCCCTACTCCATGACATTGACAGTAGCTTTGAAAGAAGCAACGAGGCTCCGTATCGTTTTATCAATGCTGATGGTGTTTGGATAGAACTTATTAATCCTACATCAGACACAGTTACACAAGCAAGTTTTAAAGACAACCTCTTTACTGACGTTATCCCCTTGGCAATGACAGGGACGCAATGGCTTGAAAATTCTCGACTCTCAAAAGCAACTATCATCTCTGAAAATGGACAATGTGCCAACCTTACAACTGTTCACCCCTTAGAGTTTGCTATTTACAAGAACTGGCTCTCCAAACAAGAAGATCGAGATTACCAAAAGCACATTCGTGATCAACAACAGAGCAAGCTTGTCACACAGCTCATGAAAGAGTATATGCCAAATATTGACATTGATGCTGAGTTAGAGCAAATGCGGCACTTTAAAAAAGAAGTTGTTTTGGATTATATTGATAACATTTTGAAGAAAGATGTATAGGTTATTAAATATACAAATAGACGTTCATTGATTATACTCTCTCCGCAACTACTTGTTCCCGTGGTAAAAAACTTTGAGTATCTTAGAGGTAAAGCAATAGAACTCCCGGATAATTGATTCAAAAAAGAGCTCCTATCGGTATTTGAACAATTAGACTTGCATATTTATTTACAGGCTTCTAACTGTGAGCTTTAAAACTATGCGTCATACCCGTGCGGGTTGTTCATCTGCCATCGCCAGCTGTCTTCGCACATCTGCTCTATACTCTTTTTGGCTTCCCAGTTTAGAACTTTTTTAGCGTAGGCCGGGTCAGCAAAACAAGATGCCACATCACCAGTACGGCGAGGAACGATTTTGTATGCCACTTCTTTACCCGAGGCCTTCTCAAAGGCTTTGACCATGTCAAGCACAGAGTAACCGTTACCTGTTCCCAGGTTGACGGTCAAGACGCCGCTATGCTCATCAAGATACTCCAATGCTTTTAAGTGTCCCTCGGCTAGGTCAAGTACATGGATGTAGTCACGCACTCCAGTGCCGTCCGGGGTGTCGTAGTCTCCGCCAAAGATACTCAGTTCTTCGCGTTTGCCAACGGCTGTCTGAGCAATGAAGGGCATGAGGTTGTTAGGGATACCGTTAGGGTCTTCACCAATTGTTCCTGACGCGTGTGCACCGACAGGATTAAAGTAA
>JAUVCL010000053.1 GCA_030595845.1 Campylobacterota bacterium | reverse complement strand
TTATAGTCTTAATTTATAATTGTTATAATTTATGGTTTTACTATTGTGTTTTTATCGTCATCATATCAGCTATTTTGTCCTTTTGGTTTTTTACCCCGTTGTGCCATCTTAATATGCACGTGGATAATTTCCAAAGCTGCTGGTGTCACCCCTGATATTTGTGAAGCAGAAAAAAGGGTCGGAGGTGTAGCGACTTCAAGCTTCTCTACGATCTCATTGCTTAACCCTGATATATTTTTATAAACAAAGCCTTGCGGTATTTTGATCTTGAGCATATCATCCATTTTCAGTATTTGCTGCTGTTGCTTCTCAATATAGCGGCTATACTTTGCTTCAACCAGTATCTGCGTCATCACTTCATCATCATATTTATCAAAGTCCGGTAAAAGAGTAACCAATTTTTCTCTGTTGAAATCTCCACGGCCTATTACATCCATCCAATAGGTTCTATCGTTGATCTTCACCGCACCGATAGACTCTAATTTGGCCAAAAATTCTTTAGTTGGAGTAACGTGATGCACTCTCAAATACTCCAAGGCTTCATCCAAATTCGCTTTTTTAACTTCAAACCTTGCCATATAGACATCATCTAAAAGTCCCAACTCTTTTCCATAGTGAGAAAGTCTCATATCCGCATTATCTTCCCGTAACAAGAGTCTGTACTCTGCACGAGAAGTAAACATACGGTACGGCTCTTTGGTTCCCTTGGTCACCAAGTCATCTATAAGTACACCAATGTAAGCTTCATCACGTCTAAGGATAAAAGGCTCTTTCCCCTGAAAGTTCAGTGCGGCATTAATACCCGCCATAAGTCCTTGGGCTGCAGCTTCTTCGTAGCCTGTAGTACCATTGATCTGCCCTGCTGTATAAAGCCCTTTTATCTTCTTGGTCTCTAGGGTATGCTTGAGTTCTGTAGGCTGGACATAGTCATACTCGATGGCATAGCCATAACGTACGATCTTTGCATTTTCCATACCTTTAACCGATTGCACCATTTCCAACTGCACATCAATAGGCAGAGAGGTACTCATACCATTGATATAATATTCTGTCTCATCCAAAGTTTGAGGTTCAACAAATATTTGGTGTCTGGGTCTGTCTCTAAAACGGCTTATCTTATCTTCTATACTCGGACAGTAACGCGGCCCTACCCCTTCTATCTGACCTGAGAACATCGGTGCTCTGTAAAAGTTATCTTCTATGATCTTATGTGTCTCTTCATTTGTATACGTTACATAACAAGGCAACTGTCTAGGATTAAACGTTTTTTTATCTGTTCTAAATGAAAAAGGCGGTGGAGGGGTATCACCCGGCTGTAGCTCCATCACTGAAGTATCTACAGACTTGGCATCTATTCTCGCACAGGTTCCTGTTTTCAGTCTACCTATCTCGATACCCAGACCTTTCATATATTCAGCCAATTCCACAGAGGCAAATTCACCTTGACGGCCTGCGGTCTGTTTTTTATCGCCTATATGGATGAGTCCATTTAAAAATGTTCCTGCCGTTATGATGACCTTAGAGGCTCCATACGTATTACCAAGCTGTGTGGTAACACCTTTAACTTCACCCTCTTCTACTACAAGACCATCAGCTATCTCTTGTTTTACATCTAAGTTGGGCGTATTCAAAACAACATTACGCATATACAAACGGTACTGATCCATGTCTATCTGTGCACGTGTTCCTCGTACTGCAGGACCTTTAGATGCATTAAGCGTACGAAACTGTATGCCTGTCTTATCGGTGCAAAGACCCATCTCACCACCAAGTGCATCTACTTCACGTACCAAGTGACCTTTAGCAAGTCCACCGATCGCAGGGTTACATGAAGACGCACCTATCTGTTCTGCCAGTATCGTTATCATTAGTGTTTTTACACCCATACGTGCAGAAGCCAAAGAAGCTTCTATCCCTGCATGACCACCACCAATCACTATGACATCATAATTCATTTTTTACCTCATATCGGGTACCCACGAGGGGCACCCCTACATTTTGCATACATCGTAGGGGCAATCCCTTGTGGTTGCCCTTGATATATTTTCGCTATAATTATCGAATTATATCCAAAAAAAGAGAGTCGTATGTTTACAGGTCTAATCCGTGAAATTGCAACAGTTAAAAGCTATCAAAACAACATCCTCACCATCAAGTCAAAACACCCGGCAAAGCTTGGTGACTCTATTGCCATTAACGGGGTATGTCTTACCGTCATCAAAGTACATGGTGATGGCTTTGATCTTGAGCTGGCAGATGAGACACGTTCTATTATAGATGAGAGTAAGATCTCGGGGCAAGTGCATATGGAACCAGCTATGATGATGAATGACCGTTTTGAAGGGCACATTGTTCAAGGACATGTGGACTGTGTGGGGAAAGTTACTTCCATCACACCAAGAGAAAATGCTACAGATTTCATCATTACAGTAGATAAAAAATACATTGCACACATCATCCCCAAAGGTTCCATCACCATAGATGGTATCAGCCTTACAGTCAATGATGTAGGGAATGACAACTTCCGTCTCACCATCATTCCTCATACACTCAAAGAAACCTTAATGAGAAACTATAAAATAGGCACAAGTCTGAACATAGAAACCGATGTTTTTGCAAGATACATCGACCATATACTTACACATAGATCTGCTAAAAAAAGTATGTCTTGGGATGATGTAGATAATATGCAAATGACGTATTAACAAAAGTAAAGATCAAATATTAAAAGTCTCAAAACCTTCATAGTTTTTAAATGTTAAAAGGTATAAGCTTTGTAGTAAATTTGGAGATAAATTCTGTAATTCTTCAAATACTGTATTTTCTATAATATTCATATCTAAAGTGGCAATGACATCGTCCAATACGCGAGGAAGTACTTCACATAAATTTTTAAATGCATGTTCCTCTCCAGTAACTAGCTGATAAAATTTATCTATAGACACACGGCGTATATAATCATGTTCAAATGCATTACCATCTAAACTGATTTTCCAAGGGATATCTTGACTTTTCTTTGCAATAATCTCTACCAAGAAACAACGATTGTTAGCATTCTGTATAAGCATACTTTGCATTTTCATATATGTTTTTTGCGAAGATGCAGAATTCATTGTATTATGCTTATTCTTCATTTCAACAAAAATATTTTGATCATGACTTATAAGGTCGAACCCTTGTTCAGGTACCTCCCAATCTGTACCAATATGCCTAAAAATATTCTGATGGAAATATCCAATATGATTGGTATTAGACTTATCTATCTGTCGAATAATTTCAGATTCAATAATTTCTTCAAAAGTTTTACCATATACTTTACTATCAAATGTCAATTTAATGGGGTCTACTAAATTTTTATTAAACTTTTTTAAATCAATTTTAAAACGATATTTTTCGACAGTTTCTTTAACATGGAAAAATAAATTCTCATCAGAGATAAAATTTAAGTTATACATCTTTCTCTGAAAACCTATAAATATCATTCATTAAATGTATTAATGATTTTCCAATTTCATACGATAAATTAACAGGTACAGCATTACCTATTTGCTTATATTGTTGTGTCATTGAACCCATAAATTTCCACTCATCAGGGAAGGTTTGTATGCGAGCATACTCTCTTACCTGAAAAGGACGGGTTTCATCAGGGTGACATCGTTCTGTCTGTTTTTGTGCGGGAGAACAGGTGAGTGTGAGACTTGGTTCATCCCATGAGATACGACGTGCTATACCTGTTTTTCCCCCACCTAAATAAAAGCTCTTCATCATATATTCTTTCTGAAGATTTAATGGTAAATCTCGCCAATATCCTCCGGGAGGAACCAAATCAAGTACTCTTTTTTTCTTCTCTGGGTATACCT
This sequence comes from Campylobacterota bacterium, assembly GCA_030595845.1. GTDB lineage: Bacteria > Campylobacterota > Campylobacteria > Campylobacterales > Sulfurovaceae > Sulfurovum. The sequence goes on along the minus strand of JAUVCL010000053.1, from coordinate 8,025 downwards.
GTCCTTCAGACACAGGAACATCACAATCAAAAAGTTCCCCTTTTTTAAGTGCATCCTTTAAGGTATAACTTTTTGAAGACTGTTGGGGAAAAGAAAAAGAAACATGTCGCGCATATTCTTTTTTAATCCCTACAATAAATAGGCGTTCTCTTTTTTGAGGGACATTGTAATGTACACCTTTTAAAACTGTAGGTTCTAAAACGTCATATCCCATAGATTTAAAAACATCTACCATGGTCTGTAAAGTTCTTCCACCATCATGACTCTTTAATCCTTTAACATTTTCAGCTAAAAAAACCTTTGGTTTAGACTCTTTTAATGCACGGGCAAATTCATAAAAAAGTGTCCCGCGAGTATCTTCCAATCCTAGCTTTCTGCCAGCATAAGAAAATGCTTGACAAGGAAAACCACCTGTTAAAAGATCTATATTTTCATATGGAGTGAAATCTATTTTAGCAATATCACCATGTATAACATTCCAGTGTAAACGATTCGCTTTCAATGTTTGCGTCGCCGCATGATCAAAATCATTAAGTAAAACATGGTGAAACCCTGCTTTTTCCATACCCAGTGCCATACCACCTGCACCAGCAAAAAGCTCAATACTTTGGTATGTACCACTACTTTTAACAGTTGGAAAAAGATTCTCACTTAAAATTTGTACTTCACCCATAGTTATTCCTTCTAGGAGGATTATACAGTGATTTAGATTTAAAACTCAAAAAACATGTCGAATTGTCATATTATTTTTGATAATTAATATCTCTCATACTCTTAGCCTCAGTGTTTCGTATCTTTTTTAACTCCATATCTATATACTCTAAATTCTCTAACATTTTTAATGATGCCACCGTTGAGTACCGCATCATCTCTGCTCTGTGAACAAAGATAAAAAAATCATTTTCATATAGTCCCAAACGAATGGCTGCTGCAGTTGAATAGGTGGTGAGTATAGCATCCTCTTTGCAAAGAGTCCTAATATCTTTAAACCACTCATGCGTCCAAAGTAATGGATTATGGGCTGGACTGAAGGCATCTTGGTAGACAATGTCTATCTTCTCTTTAATTTTGGGGATACTCTCTCTTGCATCACCCAGTAAGATCTCTACTTTAAACTGTTCATCTTCATAATACAACTCTTCACTGATCGTTTGAATGATGTGCTTTATCTCTTTAAATTCAGGAGGATAGACAAAGGTATCAAGAGAATGTACCAGTCCTTCGTCAAATTCGGGAGAGAGTATGTGTACTTTTGTTTTTAAGTTGTGTTTTTTTATGTAGTACAGTGTGGCAAAGGTGTTATACCCTAAACCAAAACATATATCTAAAATAGTTAATGTTTCTTGATTTTTTTTCAAAGCAAAAGCGGGCTTTACATGTTTTTCCAAACTTTCATGCAAAGCACCGTCTTTTGTAGAGTGATACGGTTCATTAAACTCTTTAGAGTAAAGCGTATTCGTCCCGTCTTCGCAAAGTATCAATTCTTTTTGAGATCTTAAAGCTTCATCATACATTGATAGGATTATTTATTTGCATCTTTGAGTTGTTTTTTAGACATTTTTAATTTTTTATTGTCCATTTTTCCTATGCCTTTGTCTAAAACATTTTGTGCTATTGACTGTGCATCATTTAGCGAGTGCATTTTGTATGTTCCACACTGGTGCAAGTTCAGTTCAGGTATGTCTTTTTCAGATTTAACACCAAGTACATCTTCCATAGATTTTTTCCAGGCTTTAGCTACTTTTTTTGCTTTTGGTGTACCAAGTAAAGACATGTAAAATCCTGTACGACACCCCATAGGTGAGAGGTCAATAATCTCTACATCTTTATCATTAAGGTGCTCTCTCATAAACCCTGCAAAAAGATGCTCTAAAGTATGAATACCCTTTGCAGATAACATATCTTCATTGGGTACACAAAAACGCAAATCAAAAACGGTGATATCATCTCCGCTCGGTGTACTCATCGATTTTGCAACTCTCACTGCAGGTGCGATCATCTTTGTATGGTCTACTGTAAAACTGTCTAATAATGGCATAGGTATTTCCTTAATAATATAATTTTGATTATAGCTTGAAAATTAGAAATTAGAAATTAGAAATGAAAAAAAGTTTAAAATATAGCTAGGAAACCTCTCATTTACTGCTTAGTGCGCTATGATTCTTTCTCTCTCTTTTGTAATTTAGGCGCTGATTTCAACAACTTCTGCGTATAAGGGTGCTGTGGATTCTCCATGACATCTTCCACTAGACCTTGTTCCACTATCTTTCCTTCTTTCATCACAGCAACCTCATCTGCTACCATAGGGATAATAGAAAGATCATGTGTAATGAACAGGTACGAAACACCCGACTCTTCTTGCAGCTTAGTAAGCAGTGCCAAGACCTGTGTCCGGACAGAGACATCAAGTGCAGAAGTAGGTTCATCACAGATGATCAGTTCGGGTTCCACAGCCAATGCTCTTGCTATCCCTATACGTTGACGTTGTCCTCCTGAAAACTCATGAGGATAACGATGCATATGTGCAGATTCCAAGTCCACTTTTAAAAGAAGTGTCTCGATATACTGATCTTGTCCTGCTCTGCTTTTTGGTCCCACACCCAAACTTACCATACCTTCCCTAATAATATCGGCTATGGTCATACGGGGGTTCAATGCAGAAAAAGGATCTTGGAACACCACTTGGATCTTACGTCGGTAAGGACTTAAGGATTTTGTATCTAACCCAACAAGATTTTGTTTCTCAAATACTACCTTACCCCCTGTCTCATCCAGTAAAGAAAGTATCGCTTTACCGATGGTACTTTTACCGCTCCCCGACTCTCCCACCAGTGCCAGTGTCTTTCCTTTGGCGATAGAAAATGATACACCATCCACTGCCTTTACAAACCCTACGGTTCTTTGAAAAAACCCTTTCTTGATAGGAAAATGTACTTTTAGATCCTCTACCTCAATAAGCGGTTCCTTTTCCTTTTCCGCTTTGTTATATGCTTTTGTAGCCCTTGCATCTGCTAACAAACGCTGCGTATAAGGATGTTGAGGATCTGAGAAAAAATCTTGGCACGCTGCCTGCTCTACTATCTTTCCTTCTTTCATCACAGCAACCCTGTCAGCCATTTCGGAGACCACCGCCATGTCATGTGTGATAAACAAAATAGAGAGATCTCTTTGCTTACATATCTTTTTCAATAAACCCAGTACCTGTGCCTGTATCGTAACATCTAACGCTGTGGTAGGTTCATCTGCTATAAGCAGATCCGGTTCACAGGCAAGAGCAATGGCTATCATCACCCTTTGTTTCTGTCCACCGGAGAGTTGATGTGGGTACCAATGGTAACGTTCTTCAGGATCTTTTAATGCGACTTCCTTAAATAAAGAAATCACTTTTTCTTTCATCTGATCTTTTTTAAGCCCCAAATGTACCTGCAACACTTCTGCAACCTGTGAACCCACTGTCATGACAGGGTTCAATGCGGACATAGGTTCCTGGAAGATCATCGCGATGGACTTGCCTCTTACTTTTTGCATCTGTGATTCTGAAAGAGTGAACAACGATCTCTCTTTCAGATGGATATCTCCCGAACGTACGGATATAACTTCAGGCAGTAACTGTATGATCGCTAAAGAAGTTAAAGATTTACCAGATCCCGACTCTCCGACCAAAGCAAAGATCTCTCCATGTTTGATCTCAAAACTGACATTGTCCAATAACGTTTCACTCCCCACAGTCAACGAGAGATTTTTCACGGTTAAGATGTTACTCATATACTAACTCCCTATCTTGTTTTTAAACAACATTTTTTATATTTTTTTCCACTTCCACATGGACAGGGATCATTTCTACCTATCTTTTCTTCAGCGACAAATAATTGTGATGGTTCATCTTCTTCCCTACATACTTCTTCCAAAAGGTTACCGAAACTTAGATCACGCTTCGTGCTTCTTTCACTCCGCATTCTAAATGCCAGTTCAACATCTTCAAGGTCTCCATCAAGTGAATAATCTACCCGTTTTTTTTCATAAAGTTGTTTAATCTGAGGATAATGTTCTGTAAGTTTTTCATCTTTACAAACCGCTATAGCAGAAGCATTTACTACAGGATTTTTGCATTTTTTAAACAGTTTTTCAAATACCTGGCTTAAAGTATTTTTATCTATCTCGTCATTTTTCAGCATACTCTGAAGAAGGTTGATAAACTCTGCACGAAACCATTCATGCTCATTTTCATCTAAAATATACTCTACGCTTTCATTAAACATATCAAATCGAAAAGGCTTTATCAGTTTTTTAAAGAGTCTGGGCATCCAGTCAAGATCATCCTCTTCATTAAAGAGTTCTCGCAACAGATCAACAAACAGTGCTTTTGCCTCAGCTATCTCCAACTCACTCAAAGCTCTCCAGGCATGAAGCACAGCAAAGAACTCCATGCATTCATCATCTTCGTCATACTCATAATAGTAAAGAGCCATATCGGAACCAAGTTCAAGCAGTTGTTTCTTGTTTTTTCTGCTAAGCCCCAGTGTTCTATAGGAAAAGTCATCTTGATCTATCGTTTTTATACCTAAACTAAAGAGCATTGCCACTTTGGTTTTCATATATGGTTTTACAAATTCTTCCAGAGAGAGCTCTTCCTCTTCCTGTATAAATTCATATCTGTATTTTCGTACTTCATTGTAGCTTGCCAAAATGATGGTCATTAACATGGAAAATTCATAAAACTCATCTTTGGTTGCACCTTTTTTCAACATTCGTGAGATATCCATAAAAGAGAAAAAGCCGGTATTGAGTGCTGTCATTTTACCAAATACAGAGTCAACATGACTCACCAATTCATCATGCAGTGCTATGGAGTGGAGCTCTTTCCAAAAGCCATACTCTTTTGCTATGGTTTCGATGGCTTTATCACACATAGAGATCATAATCTCTCGATTTTTCTCTACGGACTCCAGTTGCATAAGGGCATGGACGATCTTCTCCAGCTTAGCAAGATCTGTCTCAACAGGATCTTGTGTATCCACTAGATCATAAGAGGCGATCGAGGCATTATAGAACTCATTTATCTGTCTTAGATAGAGGTTTAGGTCATTTATATCCAGATTTTTTCTGTCGGCAAGTTCTTGAACGATTCTATTTATGAGGTGCTCTTTCGGTCCAACTTCTATCAATTCTGTACCTACTTCAAAAAAGAGTTCAAGCGCAGGTTTGTTGACGATCTTTTTTAAAAGTTTATTGTAAAATTCTACTGCTGTTGGCGTTAGTGGTTCGATATTCATCTCTTACCCTCTTGTAGTATTGTATACTTCATCTTTTCTCCATATTTAATAAGCCTCAATAAGGCACATGTAAAAATATCCTTAGTAAGGTTTAGAACCTTACATTTATACTGTTTTTTTTAATTATAAAAAGAAATTAAATAACAAATAAGCCCTATATTCGGGATATCTGAAGAATTTCTTTTTTATTTCTTTTTTATTTGCCAAAGAATATGTTCTATTTTTTGTTGCACCTTCTTTTGTTAATTCATCACAATCACAGCCACTATATAGAATTTTTTGAATCTCCTTAACATTTATATCTGGTAATCTTGTTATAAAAATAGATAAATTCTCTTACATGTTGTAAGAATCTGAAAAATTGCATATTATTCACTATCATTTGCTTACCTCTTTTCAATTAATATCTAACTTCTCAAATAACACTCTATTTCGTTTTTTTGAATCATTTAAAATCTTATCAAACGATAAAACTTCAATATATGCATTATATTCTCTTTGAAAGTTAAAATACCCTTTACCATCTGGCGTAAGTTTAAAGCTTGCACGTTTCATTATCTTTTTTAGTGTGGGTGTAATATCACAGACTATATAGACATAAAAAGGTGTATTGTCTCTAACTTCGATAGGTCTTCCCTGTAATGATTTAACCTTCCCCTCTTGAATGTCTTCTATGTAGCCTTGAACTTGACTCACAGGGTTATCTTTATCAGTATAATTATCTCTCATAGGTCTTTTAAACTCAACAATAACTACTGATGTTAAGTCATCATCTCCTTCTGCAAATGCATTAGGTTGATTAAATATCATCAGATCAGGTCTTTTATTATTTTTGATATCTTCTGATATTTGTGACATGGGTTTATCTGAAGCAAGAAAATAATGATAAGACAAACGTTCATCGATTAACCATAAATTATGTTCCATATCTTTCACATTGTCAGATATCTCTCGCATCGGATATATAAGTTGATGAATTCTATCTTCTTTTTCGTAGCCATCATCAAAAGTTAATGCTTGCTCATAGATATCTAAAATGGTTTTCCGATGCAGTACATAATCTGCTAACTTAGTTTTATTTGAATCAATTACTTTTTCAAAAAACTCTTGATACTTCTCTTTGTATTCATCTGAATTTAACGTGTCGCTGGCGTTAAATATTTCTTTGCTTTCCAGTTTAATATCTAAGTCCAACTTGTGTTCTATTTTAAAAAGTGCTATTTCTATCTCTTCGTTAGTCATGTCTGCATGCAGTTCTTCAAGCTTCTCTAGACCATATTTTACTATATGCTTGTATTGAGGAGATTCTTCATTTATATATCGTTGTATGTAGTTTCTATTTTCTTCTTTGATTGGCTCCAGATATTCACCTAATTTACTTTTAGTGTTCTCTACAACCTCCTGGTGTATTGTATCAAGTGATAACCCTAACGTATTTTGTGAAGGTAATGTAAATTCTGTCCTTTCACTGTTCACATGACTATCTAAATAATCACCAGATACAAAAGTTTTATAGGAAAAGGAGTTACCTTCTGCATCTTTTAATGAATGCTTTAATTCAGGGATATCATTTTTTAAATTCATAGCCATCACTTCACGATTGTTCCCAACATAATGAACTTTATAGTCACTGCTTACATTTGAAAAAACTTTAAATGATAGCAACTTAAATGGATATGTATTGTCATTGTGTAACACCGAAATATTATCTTCAGACTTATTTTTATTGTATTCATCTTCAAAGAGATCATTCAGCACTAATTTTGAATCTAAATCTGACAAAGTAACTCTTGGCATGTCTTCTAAAATAAAAAATGACAAACAATGCTCAATGATTTTATTTGCAATTGTTAATGTTTTTTTAGGAAGTTTATTTTGATATTCTTGTTTGATATCCGATAAAAATATTGATGTTTTTATAGATCCATCTACCGTCTTTTCTATACTATGGTTTACAATCCCATCTTCTGAGAAGTGGAACCTTCTTTGATAAAAGATTCCATCTATTTTAAAAATACTTTTTACCTGTATCTCATTAAATACTTTTAACCATGTGAAACGCCCTAGTCCTTTACATCCTCTGTGTATTTTCAGGGTAGAGTCAGAAGTACAAAATGAATTAAAGTTATCATCTGTGAATCCCTCACCGTTATCTTCAATAAGAAAACCAACTATTGGCAATTTTTCTTGATTGGCATCATTATCCATAGTAGGTTGGCTTTCATCTCTTTGTACAACTATAGATATTTCCTTACTTTTGTTCTCTTTTTGATCAGAAAGAGAGTCAATGGCATTAACAATAGCTTCAAATAGTGGTAATACACTATGTGCAGAAGAAGGAGTTACCTTAAAGTTATTTAATTTACCTCTCAAATCTAGTTGTAATGGTATCGGTGTCATTTATCTTCTCCTCTATATTATTTGCTCTACAAATTAACAATCTGTGCTAAAGCCTCTACTGCTTCAATAGCTGTTTTCAATTCGCCTTTATATACCTCCACATCATCATGATGAGACTGTGGATTAAATATACTTAACCTATATGTCTGAAGAGTAGCCATTAATTCCTTATCTGTTCCCGTTGCAAGATTATGGGCATTTTGCAGTAAATCATTTAATTGTAGTTTTTCACAAGTGGCAGAAACTTTTTTTTCTTGTGGCAACAGTTTAGTCAAATGTCCTTCACAAGATTTTCTTAGTAAATTTGCAGCACAATCATAATTTTTAGACAAAAATTCAACATTAGCTTTCT
>JAUVCL010000048.1 GCA_030595845.1 Campylobacterota bacterium | reverse complement strand
GCATCTCAACTACAGCACGAAGTTCTTCATCTCCACCTACTCCTGCTATGGTTGTGCCTAGTACATTTTTACTACCAAAATCATGATATTGAGCAGTAAACTCCATTGGTTTAGTAAATGTTGCACTTTTTACTACCTCTTGACTGTAATTAGATATTTCTGCTAAATCCCAACCAGTAAATACACGAGCCATCTCTTCTACATCTGTTTGTGTATATGTTGGGATAGGTTTACCATTTTGATCTAGCATTAAGTTACCGTTTAGTTCTAATTTATTTAAACCAAGTGAAAAAAGTTGCATCACTTCACGTGCATAATTCTCATCAGGTTGTCTTTTTGTTTCAGCATCATATTTTTTACTTCCTCTTGATGTTAAGTAGACACCCATTGCTGCAGATTTTGTCACATGAAACAATAAATCTCTATAATTTCCAAATGCATGCTTTGCTAAAATATCATAGTATGTTGAAAGTGCTTCACCTCTAGCTGTAAAAGTAAGCTCTGTACTAGAGACAACTAAAATCTGACTCAACGCATAGGCCATACGTTGTCTCAATTGATCCTTAGAATGAAATGCATTTTCATGCCATGTACTTGTGAAAGCATCGCTTAAGACTCTCCACTCTGTGCCCCCTTGGTTAATACTAATATTGTTATTTGTATCAACATACACTGCTGTTGATTCAGGAACACGTGCAGGGTAGGCAATTCTTACTATATCTATGCTTCTTTCTAAATATGTATAGTGTGAATCACTATTACTATCATAGGCAGAAGGAGCATTTAATTGCATCTCAAGCCAGCCAACAATCCCTACTTCTTTCAAACCATCAATACTCTCTTCAGTAGGTCCAAAAGTACTCATTAGTAAAAATTTTTGAGCTGTGCTATTGGTGAGTTCTGTTGGGATATAGCTTTCCGTACCATTAGTTATCACAACAGTTCTCACAATTTGGGTTGCATCATTTCCTGAACTATCACCTACATCATAAGTAACCGTATATGTTCCAACACTATTTGTATCAACCGAACTATTTACTCTGATATTAGCTGTAATATCTCCATCTTTATCATCATTAGCTGTTGCTCCTGCATCTATATAAACTGTATCTTCTATTAATGCTACCTTTGCATCTCCAACTAAAGTAATAATTGGTTTACTGGTATCACTATTTGTGCTGTTTGTTTTAATAATAACATCTTCTGAATTACTACCTCCACCACATGCAAGAAAAATTAAACTAAAACAGAATCCAATAACTAGCTTTATTACATTTTTTTGTTTATTTCCCATTACTATTTATCCATTTATTTTTAAAAGAATTATAACATATAATAATAAATTCTAATTCTTTTTTTTAGCGCAAAAGAGGTGAACGTAATCGCATCATCTTTCCCCTCTCTTCACAATCCCATTCACCGTAAACTGTGCTTCTAGTTCAATACTTACTGTGCTAAAAATGACTAATTTTAAGATGTGTAGATTTTGATAGAGTCACGAAAAGCCCAGTAGGGAGTGTAAAAAATTACCTAATTTAACTCCCATATTGACACTTAATCTCTACTCTTGAGGCATACACATCTCAAGTGCTTTGAGTGTTTTCGCATTTTCCATACAAGGTATGGCATCTTCAAATGCATTTATCTCTTTAAGTAGACTTGTCTTGATCGCATCGTTCCATTGCACATGATGCTCTGGGTCATTACTGTCTACCTGTTGTTCACATACATTGGCTTCTTTTGCACTGTTAGCCTTTTTAAAACATTTTTTTGCCTGAGGAATCATTTTGGCATCTTGAAGTATCTCTTTTTTAGTTTGTTCCAGAATCATTTTTTCTCCACCCATGGCATTCATCATCGCCTTTTGCATAGCTTCACCTTGCTCTTCTGTCATGTTAAAATTGGGCTTATTCATATCCATACCAGAGTCTTTAAGTGCTCCCATCATAGCACCCATAGCTTTCATCGCTTTTTCCATATCTTCTGGTGAGTTGGGAGCCTGTTTATTCATACTTCTATCCATTCCCATCTCTCCACTTGGAGATCCTATCTGTGTATCCGAGATAGGAAAATCCGGCAATTTAAAATCATCTTTATTTAATGAGATATCAAAGTCAGCCTTCGTAGCTATCTCCATACTTTTCATGCCCATAATGTTTGATTCGATACGAAGCGGGATACCTTTGTAGATACACTGCTTCACTCCCATCAGGTTCCATACTTCACAAGTGTAGCCAAGTACCTTATCTGTACCTGTCTTCTTGCCTCCCATGCTTTTCATCATATCTTCACCGGTTTTTTTCATACTTTTTTCATTACCGAACATTTTCATCATATCCATCGCAGGATTTTTAATGCGCGTGATCTTTTTCTTTTTGAAGTCCACACTGTAGATAAAGTCATCCTGCATATACTGGAGAGTATGAGATTTATCTTCTTTGGCTTGACCCATAGCTACCTCTTTAGTAACCTTTTGTTCTTCTACCAACTCCTTCAATCCATTATCATCAAAAATGACTTTCTTCGTACCTTTCATTTCTATCTTTACCATGCCCATGACATTACCTGAGGTACTTATATCATACACTATCTTCCCACTTTTTATTTCGTATCTCTTCATCTTCTCTGCACTTGCAAAAAGCATTGATGAACCAATGAGTGTGATCATTGAAACCTGAATTATTTTTCTCATATTTTTCCCTTTTAGTTTTTATAGCTAAGTATCTTTATTAAGTATATCACAAAGAAAAATCAGAAGAATTGATGTAGGTTAGTTTTTGATATCTGTCATATATATGAAGTAGATATTGCATAATATTTAAGACAGAAAGACAAAGTAATTTATTGTATACTGATACCATTATTTTAACTATCAAGGTTTACCCATGAAACACTTATCTTTACTGCTTTCCCTTTTTGTACTTCTTTCCTTCACAGCTTGTGATAGTCCTTCTATGTCAGGGAAAAAGGTTCATAAAGAGTATTTTACAGGGGGACAACTGCGTTCTGAATTTATTATGGATGATGACACTGGACAGAACGGGGTACTTAAAAAATATGGCTATGAAGGCCATATAACATCTACTTCACAGGTTAGAAACGGGGTACCCAATGGTGTGGAGACCGGTTATGACTCAAAGGGTCGTGTATTGTGGAGACAGTATTATATTAATGGAAGACAGGAAGGTATACAGAAAGCATATTATCCAAACGGTGACATCATGGTTACGTACACTTACAGAAATGGTGTAAAAGAGGGTGTCGCACAGACATACCGCCAAAATGGTAAAGTAGATAAAAGAGTGGTCTATCGAAATGGTAGAATTGTTAACTAACTTTTAGCTATGAGTCTGTTACCCCAATATAAACATATTGTTAACCCCAAACTTAAACATATTTATCTCTCTTTTGATGAGAGTGGGGATCTCGTCATCAAGTCTCCCAAAGTTTCACTGCGTCAGATAGAAAAGCTTTTACTTAAAAAAGCTTCATGGATAGAGAAGTCCAGAGTAAAATTACACTTAAAAAAAGGCAAAGCATTAGATTTTTCAAATATGCCTGAACTTTACTTTATGGGGGAAGTCTATCCTGTGATCCTAACAGCACATGATAAAAAAAAGTGTCAGTTTCATTTTGACGGAACACAATTTACCTTGCTTTACCATAGCTATAATGAGATACTTTTTCAAAAACATATAGACCGTTTCTATAAAACCCAGACGCAGAAGCACATTCCTTCCTTGCTAGAAGAGTGGGCAGAAGAGATGTCTCTTTCTCCTTCAACCATTCGTTTTAGAAAAACCAAACGACAATGGGGAAGCTGTTCAGGAAAAAATGTACTGAGTTTCAATACCATGATAATGAAACTGCCCCAAGATGTGATACAATACATCATTGTACATGAACTGGCACACATTAGGCACAAACACCATCAAAAAGCCTTTTGGAAAGAGGTTGAAGCCTATCTGCCTGACTACAAGTCTCAGGTACAAGAATTAAAAAATTATACGACCTAAGGAGTTTCCTATCGATTCATTTTATCTCTTAGCTTTTATGCTTATCATTCTTTTGGGATCTGTCTTTGTTTATATTTATTATCTTAAAGAGAAAAAAGAGCAGCTTGATGCCATAAAACGTGGTTTTTGTCCAAAATGTCATCAAAAGAGCATTGAACTCACAGACAAACGTTCTAGTGGATGTTCGGGTCCACAAATGCTCTCTTTTGAGTGTTTGGAGTGTGGCTATCATAATAATTTTGCCGTACAGAATCCCAGCTCTTGCTCTTCAGGTAAGTGTCGCTAGTTGACACCTAAGCCTTTTCATGTTATAACGGGAACCTTTAAACTTAAAATATACCACACAAGGCACACCTATGAATTTTGGCACATCTTCTTTAGACTTTTCCATACAAGCTTACCAGGAGGGTATAAACCCTCCCGTCACTAAACCCAACCCGGCATTTTTAAGAGATATAGGGGAGCAGGGTATGCGTGACTTACTCCATAGATTTTATATGGGTCTTTTTGAGAGTCCTATCAAAGAGATATTCCCAGAGACAAGAGAGGAGATGAAGATCGCAGGACAACACTCTGCAGACTTTTTCATACAGATTTGTGCCGGACCGGCATACTTTAACCAAAACAGAGGTGCACCCCAAATGCGCCAAAGACATGCACCCTTTCATATTACCCCACATGCAAGACTGCACTGGCTTGTGACCTTTGAAGAAGCACTACAACCCATCATCAAAGACAAATTAAGCTCCGATGAGAATATTCAAAGCTTTTGGAATTATCTTAATATCTTCTCTCAATGGATGATCAACTCGAGAGACTAAAATGTTGAAAGTGTGTTGATCTACTAGTCTCTAATGATCGCATACTTACCAGAACCCAGTAATATCACAACCAAGGCACTCAAAAGATAAAACATCGGGACTTCTACAGCCCAAGCGCCATGTTCACCCAATTTGAGTAATGCACTATATTGGGTCAAATAAATAGCCATAGCCATGTTGATCACCATTACCCCTGCCCACACTCTACTTTTCCATCCTATAATGATGAAAATGGGTGCAAGTATCTCTCCCACATATACCCCATAAGCCAATGCCTCAGGCAGACCATGCACATGCATGATTCCTTTAAGAAAGCCAATACCATGCAAGGCTTTGTCTATCCCGTGAAATAACATCATCCCACCAAGCATCAAACGTAATAAAAGTTTTCCTAAATGATCTGCCATATTCAATCCTCAATCTTTAAAGTATTTTGGGCACAGTTAATAACCCTAGTTACTCATAACATCACTAGCTTTTGTCTAGGCTAGGCACTCTTTTGCAGTCCTAGCCTTAGCTAAGTCAAAAAAGAGTAACGACGTATAGGCAAAAGCTAGTGATGCCCATAGGGTGGGCTTTGCAAACGCAACCTTTCACAAGATGCTTACTTCATCTTAGCTATGTCTAGGATTTGAAAGCCTCTTGCAAAATCTTACATTTGCAAAGTCCATTATGAGTGACTAGGGTTATTAACTGTGCCCTATTATAGCGAGTAATTAAAAGAGATAAAAAGGTAAAGGCTCTTATGTTACAATTTTGTTTGACTTAGGAGTAATCATGCCCAACATAAGCGACAGTAAAACCTATCAAGAGAAACGTAGTGATGAAGTACAACAATTAGGTTCGGAACATACAGAATATACCTATGAATATGCACCCTACCTACTGGAGACTTTCGAAAATATACATCCTCAGCGGGACTACTGGGTCACACTCAATGCAGATGAATTTACTTCTTTATGTCCCAAAACCAATCAACCGGACTTTGGTACACTTATTATCAATTATATCCCCAATATACAAATGGTTGAGAGTAAATCTTTGAAACTTTATCTCTTTAGTTTTATGAATAGTGGAGAGTTTCATGAAGATGTGGTCAATAAAATCGGTAAAGACCTGGTGGCTCTTATGTCTCCCAAATATCTGGAAGTAGTGGGACTCTTTTACCCTCGAGGCAACATTAGCATACACCCTACTTTTAGTTTTAGTAACGGCAAAGCAAAGTATGATGAGATAGAAAAGCACAGATTCCTCAACAGAAATATCAACCCATAACGGATAGGATAGCCCATGAATTTACGAAAAATAGCTGTCATAGAAAATACGGTCATAGAGTACATGTCCCCGGAACTGCTTTTTTTGTCCCACAGCGGTCAACCGTACAGAGGAACACTCTATATTCATTTTGTAAGCAAAGGAGCAAGTCTGAATCTTGTTGATCTCAAAAAGTATATTACATCCCTTAGATCCTGTACTTTTACGGCTGAGAACATTGCACATGAGATCTTTAACAAGATCCATACTGCTATTGAGGTGGAGACCTTAGGTGTCATTGTCGATCTCTCCGCACGAGGGGGGATACAACAGCGTATTCGTTTTGGTACAAACTTTGAACCGGTCAAAAAACAAAATATTTTTCAGGTAAGCCAACATTAAAAAGTCTTAATATTCACGCCCATATACTCTGCACGATTCAGCAGAGTACATTTTGGTAAAAATACTTAACTTTAACCTTCGTTCTTCTCATTCTCATCAACAGCAAGACCTTCTCCAAAACCAAGTGCTTCTTTGATCTTTACTTCTATTTCTGCCATCATTTCAGGATTCTCTTTGATCGTGATTTTGGCATTTTCTTTCCCTTGTCCCAATTTTTCTGAACCATATGAGAACCATGCACCGGATTTGTCCACTATATCCATTTTTACACCATAGTCAATGAGTTCTCCTACAAACGAGATACCTTCGCCAAACATAATGTCAAATTCTGCCTGTCTAAACGGGGGAGCTACTTTATTTTTCACGACTTTTGCTTTTACACGGTTACCAATAGAAGATTCACCTTGTTTCAATGTAGCGATACGTCTTACATCAATACGCACCGAACAGTAGAACTTCAGTGCATTACCACCCGTAGTTGTCTCCGGAGAACCATATCCCATAGTACCGATCTTCATACGTATCTGATTGATAAAGATCACCGTTGTATTTGTTTTATGTAAAATGGCAGTAAGTTTACGAAGTGCCTGAGACATAAGCCTTGCCTGTAGTCCTACATGGGTATCACCCATATCACCTTCTATCTCAGATTTTGGTGTCAATGCCGCAACAGAATCCACAACAATAAGATCAACAGCACCAGAACGTGTCAAAGTTTCAAGTACATCCAATGCCTGCTCTCCAAAATCTGGTTGAGACACAAGTAAGTTATCTGTGTCCACACCCAGGTTTTTAGCATAAACAACATCCAGTGCATGTTCCGCATCGATAAAGGCACATACCATATCTTCTTTTTGTGCAGATGCTATCGTTTGCAATGCTAAAGTAGTTTTTCCCGATGACTCTGGACCATAAATTTCTATCACTCTTCCTCTTGGTATACCACCAATTCCAAGTGCCATATCTAAGCCTAAAGATCCTGTTGAGATAGCTTCGATAGGTTCAAATGCTTTATCGCCAAGTCTCATAAGTGTACCCTTACCAAACGTTTTGTCTATTTGTTTGATTGCCATATCCAGTGCTTTTTGTTTGTTCGCGTCCATTGCCATTGTCATATCCTTAACCTTTATGTTGAAGTAATTTTATCTAAATAATCAGAGTTTATTTAGTCATATTGGCAGTTTAATGTAATTTAACAAAAAGAGGCAAAAATATGTCAAATTGACATATTTTTATGATAATTTGATAAATGAGGACAAAAAGTCAACATAGTTACTTGCTATTTTATTAAACTGTTAATATATTTAGCAATAGCACCAATTTGTTGATTCGAAAGACTATTGGTCGCCTCTTTCATCACTTGGTTTTCTCTATACATAGAGTGAGCAGTACCATGACTTTCATCCTGGTCTCTGTATGCTCTTGTTATTCGTGCCAATATAGTTGCATCCATACCAGCAATTGGCACCATATTTTTAACAGGAGTTTTCTGAGCTTTTTCACCATGGCACACTATACAATGTTGCTTATAGAGTCCTGCACCATCTATTGGTTTTGACGAAAATGCATCGGACTTGCTAGATGATGCATTCTCACTTGCCATTAAACTTATACTTGCGACTGCGAGCAGTGTAAAAAAAATAATTTTTTTCATTTTATAACCTCCTATAATTATGTTACATAACTATTATATGCGTAAAAAGCTTCAATCAACCAAAAATACATCCCTCCCTAAATTTAGTAATCAGAAACTAAATCTCAAATAAAACTGTACTTAAGGGCACCTCTAATAACCCTAGTCACTCATAATGAGTTTTGCAAATGTAAGATTTTGCAAGAGATTTTTAAAACATAGCCATAGCTACGTTGAAGGAAATATCTTGTGAAAGATTGCGTTTGCAAAGCTCACCCTTTGGGCATCACTAGCTTTCGCCTATGCGTCGTTACTCTTTTTCGACTTAGCTAAGGCTAGGACTTCAAAAGAGTGCCTAGCCTAGACAAAAGCTAGTGATGTTATGAGTAACTAGGGTTATTAGAGGTGCCCTTATTATATTCTTTGCACCCTTATGCTAAAATACACCTACTATAAAACAAGGTTCACTTTATGCCCAAAACCATCCAATTAGCCCACTCACCAGATGCAGATGATATTTTTATGTACTATGCCATTAAGTTTGGATGGGTAGACACCAAAGATTATGTCTTTAGCAATATAGGCTTGGATATAGAAACATTAAATGTCGAAGCTCTTAAAGGTACCTATGATGTTTCTGCCATCTCTTTTGGTATGTATCCTCTCATTAAAGATGAGTATGCCCTGCTTCGTACAGCAGTGAGTTTTGGAGAGGGATATGGGCCTAAACTCATACGCCGTAAAGACAAAAAACTCAAACGGAACTTCAAAGTTGCCCTCTCAGGAAAATATACAACCAATGCAATGCTCTTTCGTATTTATTACCCTGAAGCAAGACCTGTATATATGGATTTTCTTGAGATAGAAGATGCTGTAGTCTCTGGGCAAGTGGATGCGGGTGTACTCATCCATGAGTCTATTTTAGACTTTGATAAAAGTTTAGAAGTAGAGAAGGAACTGTGGGACATCTGGGTGGAACTTGCAGGAGAGGGACTACCTCTCCCTCTTGGAGGTATGGCTGTCAGACGGAGTCTCCCTCTGAACAAAGCCATAGATATAGAAAATATTCTCATCGCTGGTGTAGAAGTTGCCAATGACAAAAAAGAAGAACTTTGCACCAAACTAGAAGCCGATAAACTTGTCCGTATTTCAGATGAAATGCTTACTAAATATCTTGATATGTATGCTTCAGATGAATCTGTCTCGCTTTCACCTTTACAACTTAAAGCACTTGACAGACTCTATGACATTGGCTTTAAACATGGGTTATGGGATACCCCTATAAAAACGGAAGAATATCTCATCCCCAATGAGTATGAAGCCTTACGGAACAGCTAAATGTTTTTTAAGACTATAGACTTTTCCAAATATTCAAGTATTAAGATAGGTCAACCCACTGAAGTACTTATGCTTGAACTTGATGATGATATCCCCTCTGATAGATACCTCATCGGGGGAGCGAATAACTTGCTTATCTCTCCTACTCCTCCACCTCTTATGATGTTGTCTAAAGATTTTGCTACTATTACCCAAGAAGAGGACATGCTCATCATCGGTGCAGCAATGCCTACGGGTCGTATTCTCTCTTATGTTAAGAAACACGATATCACAGGCTTTGAATTTTGTTCGAAACTTCCAGGTACTCTGGGCGGTATGCTTGCTATGAATGCCGGAGTCAAAGAGTATGAGGTATTTAATATACTGCATTCTATTAAGATCAAGGGAAAGTGGGTTCTGATTCAGGATATTGAACATGGATACCGTTTTGCCAACTTAGGTGGTATTGCTACCCATGCCAAATTTAAAATCAAAAAAGGTTTTGATCAGGTATTGCTAGACGACTTGCTTAATCTACGCACAAATCAGCCTCATGAGCCAAGTGCTGGCTCAGCTTTTAAAAACCCAACGGGTGATCATGCAGGACGACTCATAGAATCTATAGGGCTAAAAGGGAAAAGGAGAGGAGATATGCAATGGAGTGAGATACATGCAAATTTTCTAGTTAATTTAGGGAAAGGATCATTTGAAGATGCTAAATATCTGATTGACCTAGCAAAAGAAAATATTTTGAAAGAATGTGGTGTAGTATTACAAGAGGAGATCAAACTCCTCTAAAGTGTAGCATTAAAATTATTTTACTAATGCTGGGCCTGTTTCTGTGTCACCCTCGTGTAAACAGCGTACACATCTAATATAATTTGTTCTAGAACTTTTTCGTTCATAGATATACGCATCAGCTGGATAGACGACATAATGTCTACCTCTTGATCCTGGTGTTGATGTCCAAAAGTCTGTCCCTCTGAAATAAACAAATACTTGTCCTTCTATTCTATGTACTTTTTGCAGTTCATCGGAAGTTGGTAGTCTCCAATCGGCAAACCCAGAATAGTCTAATCTTCTACAGTATGCTTCAGCATGTTTCCAAACCCCTGCTTTTCCTGCAGATTTGTTTTGCTTAGACGCCCCGTCTTCAGCATCTGTATAAAGTTGATCTTGCCACATAAGTTCTACATCTTCTTCAATAAATACTTTGTCTGTTTTACATGGTTTACTTGGTATATCCTGAACAGGAGATAACTTTGTCGGAACATTACCCCCCGCGATAGCTAACGTTGACAATGCCATTATAGATGCCAATATAAATAGTTTTTTCATCTTTTTCTCCTTCCTTATCCAATATTATTCAATATGATAATATAACAATTATCAAAACAAGCTAAAAATTGCTTATTATTATAAATTATGCATGTATCTCTATTTTTACACCGTTTTCAACCGCAGCCCAAAGTTTGTCCATATCAGCATTTGGAACAGCCATACATCCTTCTGTCCAGTCTCTAGAAAGTGTAAAGTTATCTCCCCGTCCGTCAGCATTCCATTTTGGCTGTCCATGGATCGTAATATATCCTCCCGGATTCACACCACGTGCTCTTGCTTTTGCTTTATCTGCTTCACTCGGATAAGAGATCATTAAAGACTTATAAAGTCTGTTATCACATTTTTTTCTCACAATACTGTAAGAGCCTTCAGGTGTTCTATAGTCGCCGGCTTTTACCTTATCTCCTCCGTTAGCACCACCATTGGCACCTAAAGACATACGAAATTCATGCACGAGTTTACCATTCTTATAGGCATACAGCATTCTTTTTTTCTTATAAACTACGATCTTATCTATCGTGTTACTATGATCGATCTCTGCACCTTTGGATAACTCATTGATACACTCTTTTGTCGCATAAGGTGTCTTGTCCACTTTTCCATAAGCAACTTCTTTCTCACAACCACTCATCAAGATCACTAAAGCCATAGCCGCTACACTCAATTTAATTTTCATATTTTTCCTTTTAATTAACATCATCAACCCCAATCTTCATCTTTGTGTTGTGATTTATGTTTATCTTTCTTGTAAGAAGTTCTGTTTTTCAGTTTTTGCAAACGATTTAAATTACTCATCTCTGCATCTCGTATATCATTGAATGATTTATCACAAAAGAGTTCTACTGAACATGTCTGCGTATACAATCTTTCTATATAAGCTTTGAGTTCCTGATGATACTCCGAATCAAGATGCACAGCTTCTTTGTCATCAAACTTCTTTTTCAGTGCTTCAAATTTTACCATAAAACTTTGAGAGCAAACATTTTCATCCCGTAACATACGAAAAAGATTTTTGCTTATCTTTTCTAATTCAGTAATGTACTTCTGACGATTAAATTTATCAATCTGTTTTTGCGTATATCTAATAGTTACTCCTTTAGTTCCCTTTATCGTATGGTAATAGGTACACCTTCACGCACAGCGTACCATAACTCTTTCATCTCATCATTGGTAACTGCAACACATCCCTGTGTCCAGTTTTGGGTAAGCGTATAGCTGTCACCTTCCCCGTCTGCATTCCATTTGGGTTGCGCATGAATAGTCACAGCTCCTCCAGGGTTTACCCCTCTTGATTTTGCTTTTTGTATATCCGAAGGTCTAGGGTAAGAGATACAAAGGGAACGATAATATTTTGGGGAACACAATTTTCTATGAATAAAAAATTCCCCTTCTGGTGTTTTATTGTCCCCTTGTTGCTGTTTATGCCCTACGGGGTTTTTACCCAAAGAGACAGGAATGGTCTTCTGAACCTTGCCATCTTTGTACAAATACATTTTACGATCTTTCTTAACAACAAGGATACGGTCTATGCTGCCTTCTCCACTATAATCTTCTGCATCGAGCAATTCTTCTTTACACTCTTCAAGATTGTATTGATCTTTTGGAAGGTCAGGCTCACCACAGCCTGCCAAAATTAACACACACAAAAGCCATAAATAGTTCACAATAATTATCCTTCAAATACTATAAAGTATTTTATCACAAATAAAATAAGTGTATCGAAAAGAAAAAGAGTAATACGTGTTGGGAAAGAAAAAGAGAAGAAAGGTAAACACACTTCCTAAGAAATGTGTTTACCTTGGGTACATCGAAGTAATTAACAAGCTGCCTTAGCTGCTGCAAGAGCTTCTTCATAGTTAGGCTCTTCTGTGATTTCTGGAACCGTTTGCTTATAAGCAATTTTTCCGTCTTTACCAACAACAAAGATAACTCTAGCAGTTACACCTGCCAAAGGTCCGTCAGCCAAAAGAACACCATAAGCATTTGCAAAATCTTTATTTCTGAAGTCTGAACATACTTTAATGTTTTCAACGCCAGCTGCTCCACACCATCTAGCTGCTGCAAATGGAAGGTCCATAGATACTGTGATCACTTCTACACCGTCAAGAGACGCTGCTTCTGAATTAAATCTTCTAGTCTCTGCATCACATACACCTGTATCTAGTGAAGGAACTGCAATGACGAGTTGTACTTTACCTTCTCCACCAATTTGCTCATCTTGAAGCATTGGGTTACAGTTTACTACTGTTACTACTGGTGCTGTGTCACCTACGTTGATTTCTGTACCTGCAAGGTTACATACGATGTCATTTTTAAATGTTACTGTTGCCATTTAATATCCTTTAAAT
>JAUVCL010000088.1 GCA_030595845.1 Campylobacterota bacterium | reverse complement strand
CACACGTCATGAAAACTATGACTTCTCCTTTGAGGCACACCCTAACGATACCACGGAAGAACAGTTGCAAACACTATTTGATTTGGGCTTTAACCGTACCTCTTTTGGTATTCAGGACTATGACCCGACGGTACAAAAGGCTATTAACCGTATACAGACCTATGAGACCGTACAGAGGGTAAATAATCTTTCACGAAAAATAGGTTTTGGATCTATCTCTCATGATATTATCTTTGGACTGCCACATCAGAATAAAGAAAATATCAAAACGACCATTGCCAATACAGTAGCCCTTAGACCAGACCGTATCGCATACTACTCTTATGCGCATGTGCCTTGGATAAAAGGTGTAGGGCAAAGAGGCTTTGATGAGAATGACTTGCCTAAAGATGAGTACAAAAGAGAACTCTATGAACTTGGGAAACAACTCTTTTTTGAAGCAGGTTATGAAGAGATCGGGATGGATCACTTTTCACTGCCAACAGACTCTCTCTATAATGCGATGAAGAACGAGACACTACATAGAAACTTCATGGGATACACGCCTGGGAAAACAAAACTCATGATAGGACTGGGTATGTCTTCCATATCTGACTCATGGTACTCTTTTGCACAAAATGAAAAACGTGTGGAAGATTATGTCAACAGGGTCAATGAAGGAAAACTTCCTGTCTTTAGGGGACACTTACTCACAGAAGAAGATCTCATTGTACGTCAACACATTTTAAACCTTATGTGTCACCTTGAAACTTCATGGGAAAAAGATGAAATGAAACTGGATACTATGCCTGAGATACTTGAACGTCTTAAAGAGATGAAAGAGGATGATCTTATAGAGATCTATGAGAACAGACTTGTAGTCAAAGAGTCTTCACGTATGTTTGTAAGAAATGTATGTATGGCATTTGATCTTAGACTGGCAGAAAACCAGCCTGAAGGTAAGATCTTTTCTATGACTATTTAAGTCATAGAAAATAATAAGTGATTGTTAGAAGATTCCCTTAAGGTATAAGATAGGCAGAAATCGCACTAAATCCAGTGCTATCAGGTACAGTAACTCTCAACGGTAAGGTATATCTCCCCCCCCGCATTTTTTATCTCAATATCTCCTGTCGTATAAGTGCCATTGCTAGAGCTGAATAGGCTTGAAGTACCCCCCCCCATATTGATGCCTGCATCTCGTACATCATCATCTAATTTATTTTTTCTATCTTCCAAATAGTTATCTAATTATATTTACAATAGGTGTAGTATATGAAAAATAATAAAAAGATATAATAGTAACAAGAAACAAATTTTTCAATAATAAAGGCGTACTCATGTTCATAGAAAATATTAGGAAAACAACCATATTAAGTTCTGCTATACTTTTGCTTATATTGTCACCCCTGACACATCTCAATGCATCCGAGGTGAAGCTAGAAGGGAAAGAGACACTCAAAATTATTGTCACCGGTGATACATCGGAAACATATATAGGCACAAAAGATAAAATAATGAGTGCATTTATAACCTGTGACAAAGACGGCGCTGGGTTAAAACAAAATGTCTTATCTATTAAATCCATGAAAGGCTCAAAATTATTTAACTTAAGTATCCCACTCTCAGTAGCTACTGTTGGTACGCATGATATCGTAGGTGTAAGAGATAATACACGCTATCAAGTAGGGATTATTTCACTAGAGTACATTAGTGACAGGAGGAAAGGTAAAAGCTATGTTAAAAATGTAGAGGGGACCGTGACCTTTGCAAATATCCCTACTAAAGAGGGAGAGTATCTCAAAGGAACACTCACGGCAACAGCAACAAAAAAGAAAGATAAAAAAGCAAAGGTCACATTAAATGTCATCTTTGATATTGAGGCAGGGAATCAAACATTTGAGAAATGTCAGAAATAATGGGGACTGTAAAATAAACTAAGCTGGGGGGGTAGGTCTCAGGCCAGTTCCTCATCTGTTAGCTTTCCATTGTTCTGACGTAAGGAATGTATATATGTGCTTGATCTAAGACTGGTAGAAAACCAGCCTGAAAATAATAAGTGAGTTAGAAGGTTCCCTTAAGGTTTAAGATAGGCAGAAATCGCACTAAACCCAGTGCTATCAGGTACGGTAACTCTCAACTGTAAAGTATATCTCCCCGCATTTTTGATCTCAATATCCCCTGTTTTGTAGCTACCATTATCAAAAACAACTTTTTCTAAGAAAAGGTCATTTTTTCTTGAATGTGGCTGTGTAAGTAAAAAACTTACCTTGGCATCATTCACTACCGTACCATCTTTTTTTGTCACAAGGTAAGTGAAATGATTCATACCTTTACTAAGTTTTACAGGATTAGGCTGAGGACGGTTACTGTTAACATTGTCAGTCATTACCATCATCTCTACATCTTGTATTTGTATCGTATAAACCTTATCAAAGGCTTTTTGGCTCTCCAAAATCTCATTGATAGTAAGATCTGCCATTTGATACTTTAACATATACTGATTTGACTCTTGTACCGGTAAAGATGAAGCTGATTTCACTGTCCAGTAACCCAGTGTAATACCTATGGCTAAAAAGCCCAGTATCATATGTGGCCAATAGGTTTTTTTATTCTTGTTTTCCATCTCTTATCCTTATCCATAATGATCTAAATACAAATATCCAAAGTAATATTGCTGTACCTACATAGATCAATACTCTCAATATAGTCACCATGGTCCCCATCTCATCGGGGATCGTTTTTTCTAACTTTATACCCTTTGACGAGGCAATATTATCGGCAAGCACCGAATAGGCTTGAAGTACACCGATATTGAATTTATCTTCATCCGTATTGCTGTCTTTAATAGCAACAATATTGATACCTGCATCTCGTACATCATCATAATGATACAGTGCTTTTACGCTATCAGAAGAGGGGATGATCCCTACTCTTCCTCGTGCTTCTGATTTCTTTGTTATCCGTGCATAAGGAGCAAAGATAAACAATACATACGGCTTACTTAACTTTGATTCATACTGCTTACTGTGTTCTACTAAATTATATCTCTCAGGAAAATGTTCATTAGTTGCAATAACATAGGCATTCACACCTGTTTTTACTTGAAGTTCTTCACCCATATCATTTATGAGTTGTACAGCTTCTAATTTTAAAAGGTCATTTCTGAGGAGTTGTGTAGCATTTAGTAGAAGTGGAAGCAGCCATAAAGCAAGTACGGCAAGCAAGCTTGCCCTTACTTTTGCTTTATTCATATTTAACCTACGTATAAAAGATTCGTGCCACTGGTAAATGATAAATACATTGCTGCAACTGCAGCAAATATCATACACGCAAAAAGTACTTTGTCCATATATTTAATCATTATTTATCCTTTTTCGGTGCTTGAAATGAATAGTCCCAATTCTTTAAAGATCTCATTTCAAGGTTATTCACATCCCTAATAACAGAGGGATCATAAGGGCTTTCTACTGCATGTCTTTGTGAGACAATAGCAAGAAGCATTAACGTTACAAGGATCACAAGTAGTCCAACGATTGAAATCATAATTCCAAAAACCCCATTAAATCCAAATACAGATCTTTTTGTATTTTCTGC
Source organism: Campylobacterota bacterium (assembly GCA_030595845.1). Classification (GTDB taxonomy): domain Bacteria; phylum Campylobacterota; class Campylobacteria; order Campylobacterales; family Sulfurovaceae; genus Sulfurovum. The sequence continues at coordinate 4,384 of JAUVCL010000088.1, read as the reverse complement.
CATCTTAACTCCTTAGTTTGACAATGACTGAATATAAACAGTCAATGCTTTTTCTTGTACAGGGGTAATCAACGTCTTAAATGCTGGCATTTTACCCATAGAGCCTTTTTTACCATTTTGGATTGTATACTTCATCAATGTTGCATCATACTCTACAAGGCTTGGTGACATACCGCCATTTCCTTTACCATCTAATCCATGACATGATGAACAAGCTCCAAATGCTGCGGGTTGTCCACCTTTCATGCCGCCAGCAACATACACTGCAATAGCTTCAGCATCTGCACCTTTTGCCATACCTGCAGGCATTGCACCCATAGGGTAGCCTAAAGTGTTTGCACCATTATTAATAGCCTCAAGTACTTGTTCCTTGCTCATTCTAGATGTAAAGTCTTGTGCTTTACCATCAAGTCCATCTCCAGCATTACCATGACACTGTGAACACTGTACCAGATAAATAGACTCACCCATCTCTAATAATGTCGCGTTATCTGCATCTTTATGTACTACTTCAAATTTAGTATTATACGCTAAAACTTCCTCGTTATATTCACCAATTTGACTATAAGTATTAATAGGGTAACCAGCGAAACCATACCACATAGACCACAAGAATACAGCTAAAAATGAGTAGGCCCAACCAGATGGAAGTTCATTTTTATATTCACCTATTCCATCCCAGCTTTCCTCTGCAAGTTCACCACTTGCTGTATCTGTTTTCATTTGGTTAATATATTTAACCGAAACAGCCGCCGTAATCACAGCAATAGCAAGCGCACCACCCATTGTTATAGCATTCACTGAATCTCCAACAATGTCAATATCCAGGCTCATTACTACCCAAATAGTTGCTATCATAAGTATTGCCGCAAAGGCTAACGCTTTTATCATTAATGCATTCATTTATTCTCCTCCTTATATTCTCTTTCTGACGCGGGTTTATCTTCTACGGGTGTACTGGTGACTTCGTCATCCAGTGCAATATTCCCGTATTTTTCATAATCACGCTCACCCTTCTTCTCAGATCTGTACAGGTGTATAATATACCAATACAACATTACCACCAAAAACAAGCTCATAAAAAAACTCGCATATCCCTGTAGGTTTCTAAGATCCATATCCATATCGTACTACTACTTTAAGCTATTAAGGTAAGCAATAAGTGCTACGATCTCTGGTACTTGACCATTCGCAACTGCTTCTTTAACATCTTTATTTTTCATATCTGCTGCAATCGCTTTTGCATCATCAAGTACTTTTGGTCTGTGTGCATCCCATGCCGCTCTGGTTCTTTTGAACTCAGGCCCATATGGTGTATGGAAAGCATTTTTAACGGTTACCGCTTCTGCATAAGCAGTTTCAATATCAGCTATGTTTGTGAACTGATGTTTATACGCTGGCATAATTGAACCAGGTACGATATCTGCAGGTGCCAACATATGGTTTTCATGCCAGTCTGTTGATCTGTAGTTACCAATACGGTGTAAGTCTGGACCTGTTCTTTTAGAACCCCAAAGGAATGGTCTGTCATAAGCGTACTCACCGGAAAGTGAATAGTCACCATAACGATCTGTCTCAGATTTAAACGGACGGATCATTTGTGAGTGACATGACTGACAGTTGTCTTTCATATACACATTTTTACCTGCTAATTCAAGCACTGTACGTGGTTCCATACCTACAAGGGGCTTAGCCGCCTTTGCAAAGTTTGGAACGATCTCTATAAGCCCTGCAAATGAGATAACAATCGATATCGCCGCAGCGAAAAAGAATGGATTTTTTTCTAACCAATGAAAAAACATAATAACTACCTCCCTTATGCCATAGGTGTTCTAAACTGTGGTTCTTCAGTTAGTTGTCTACCTGAAGTCATAGTTTTATAAATATTGTAAGCGAACATCATGAAACCAAGTAGGTACATAACGCCTGATAGAGTTCTGATCGTATAATATGGGTGAAGTACAGTTACCGTATCGATAAAGCTATACATCAAGTTACCATACTCATCTACTGCTCTCCACATCATACCTTGTGTAATACCTGCGATCCACATAGATGTAAAGTAAAGAACAACAGCTATCGTTTGAAGCCAGAATTGCGCTTCCATAAGTTTTTTAGAGTAAATTTCCCTCTTAAACATACGTGGTGCCATATGGAATATAGCCGCCATAATCATAAATACAACCCAACCAAGAACACCATCATGAACATGTCCAGGAATCCAGTCGGTAAAGTGTGCAATTGCATTTACTGATCTGATCGCTTGAATAGGACCTTCAATTGTTGACAACATATAGAATGTTGATGCAAGTACCATGAATTTGATCAATGGATTATCCGTTAGCTGGTTCCACTCACCTTTCATTGTAAGAAGCATGTTGATCGCTGAACCCCATGAAGGCAAGATCAATACGATAGAGAACGCAGAACCCATAGTTTGCATCCAATCTGGAACCGTTGACCATAATAGGTGGTGTGAACCGGCCCAAAGGTAAACAAACATCAATCCCCAGAAAGAGAGTAAAGAAAGCTTATATGAATAGATCGCTTGTCCTGACTCTTTAGGCAGGAAATAATAGATCATACCAACAATTGGCACAGTAAATCCAAATGCAACCGCATTATGACCATACCACCATTGTACAAGTGCATCATTTGTTCCAGCATAAAAAGAAACTGAGTGAAAAATACTTCCTAGCCCTTCAGTAGCAAAATACGTAGGAATTGCCATGTTGTTGAAAAGGTAAAGCATAGCAATACCAAGGAAACATGCAAGATAGTACCATACAGAAATGTACAGTGCTTTTTCTCTTCTGATACCAATAAGCCCCATCATACCCACACCCCAAAGTACCCAGATCACAACAACAACCAAGTCAAATGGCCATTGGTACTGAGCATACTCTTTAGATGATGAAATACCAAAAAGTAAAGAAATGGTTGCTAAAAGTGCTCCTACAAAGTAAATCCAGAACTGAATGTTCCCGATAACCATCAAAAACTTAGATTCTGCCATAGATACTTTAAGTACTCTTTGCCCCACGTAAAACCATGTAGCGAAGATCCCCGATACTGTAAATCCAAATACTGCTGTATTCGTATGGATCGGTCTAAGCCTTGAGAATGTCCCATACTCTCCAATTAAGTAGTTTAATTCCGGAAATGCCATTTGAGCCGCGATTAGCGTACCAACTAGCATAGCCAAGAAACCAAACAAAATAGTTAGAAAAGTAAACTTTTTTGCCAATGAATAATCATATTCCAATGCTGCGTTTGATTGCATGCATACCCCCTTATGTAAATTCTATGTTGAAAAATTACAACATTCAATAATTATTATAGGATGATTTGGAATTCGAGAGCTTAATGTGTATCAAGAAAAGAAATATTTGTAAGTTTTTAGCCTAGGGTTGTAGTATTGACGCATAATTTAGCGTGTTAAACACAGTATAATTTATGAAAAACCTATCAATTTATTTGATTATATTAGGAGTAAAATACTCCTAATATAAAATGATACTTATTTAAACCATGACTTTATAGTGGCAAAAATACCTGTTTCTATGCCTTTATCTTCATTGTCTAATTCTATAAATCTATCACACCCTGCTTTTAATCCTGCATCACAACTCTTTTGGTAAAAAGTTTTCTCTTTGTTTCGGTCTTTTCTTACCCCAAAACCACCACGATAGATGATAGCAACATAGTAACAAGCATCCCCACTGTTAAGTTCACAGGCTTTTTCAAAAAACGCTCTTGATTTTACATCATCTGCTTGAACATCATGTCCATCACGATAAACGACTCCCATGAGTTCACATGACTTTTTTACACTACGTTCACATGACTTTTCAAGATGAGGAATGGACGCCATATAACTTTTGTCATTGTAGTAGATATACCCCATCTCATCACAAGCTCTATCTTCACCAAAAATACATGCTTTACGCATATAGCTGCTACCCTCTTCCATAATGTCTTGCGCTTTTGCATTATCGCCTCGCGTAAGAGGTAAAGCAAATTCATAACATGCCGTGGCATCATTATTGTGGCACTTTTCTTTAAGTACTTCACTATCAGCAAAAAGTAGTGTAGTTAAACTTAGTAGCGTTAATACAATACTATTTTTAAACATATTTTATTTCCCTTCTTTATTTTTGTCTTTGTTTTTTTTGTCACGATTCATGGCTTCTAATAAATTAGCATTTTCAGCTTCCATCTCTATCACTGCATCTTGAAGCGATTTGTAAAGCATTTCATCATCAAAATTTTGGTTTAAAGCTTTTTCATAATGATTGATAAACTCTACATAGGGAGTCACACCCGAAGATAAGATCATTTTAAAATCAATAGTCGGAAAATAGTGTTCCCATGAAGGTGTAAC
>JAUVCL010000156.1 GCA_030595845.1 Campylobacterota bacterium | reverse complement strand
CCACTAGAATGTTTTGAGAAATGAATATATTGATACTCTCAAGTGCTGTTTCATCGATAACTGATATGTTTGAGAAAAGTTCTGTAAGCTGCGTATAGAAGATAATGATAAAAAACAGTGTCACAATAAGATCATCTATCACAAAAGCTGTTATCCTTTTTTGAGAATTGGTGATCGGCAATGACATCGATTCCATCATTTAAAAGACCTAAAGTGCCTGATAAGCAATATCTGTACGACACTGCTTACCTGCAAAGTGAATTTGGCCTACAAGCATATAAGCATTTTTCTGTGCCTCTTTGATACTTTCACCAAGTCCTACACATACAAGTACTCTACCGCCACTTGCATAAAGTTTGCCATCGTCACCACGAGAAACCCCTGCATAGGCAATATGTGCATTTTCATTTAACTCTTCATGATATATATCATCTATGATAATTTCTGCCGGTGCTGAACTTTTGTAAGGGTAATCTTTAGATGCCATTACCACACCTACTGCATATTTATCATGAAACTCGATATTGGCATTTTTAAGATCACCTGTTGCCGCTTTATAAAAAAGTTCTGAAGCAGGAGATTTCAGAAGAGGCATAAGCTCTTCACATTCAGGATCACCAAAACGTACGTTGTACTCCAAAATGATCGGTTCACCTTTGACCACCATCACACCGATGAATAAAACTCCTGTAAAGGGCATACCCTCTTCTTCCATCCCTTTAAGTGTAGGAACGATCACTCTTTCATCAAGTTTTGCATAGATATCATCATTGACTAAAGGTGTTGGAGCATACGCGCCCATACCACCTGTGTTTGGACCTTCATCATTATTGAGCAGTTTTTTATGATCTTGCGCTGCTGGCAATACCACATAGTCTTTCCCGTCACAGATAGCAAAAACCGAAAGCTCATAGCCATCAAGGAATTCTTCCACAACAATACTGGTACCTGCATCACCAAATGAATTACCAGAAAGCATTTCACCTGCTGCCTTCTTAGCTTCATCATGGCTCTGAGCAATGATCACACCTTTACCACCACAAAGCCCATCCGCTTTAACAACGATAGGTACTTCCAATGTCTCTATGAATTTATAGGCATCCTGTAAAGAAGCTGTCTCTATGTACTTCGCAGTAGGTACGTTATGTCGTGCCAAAAAGTTTTTCATAAAGATCTTAGAACCTTCAAGCTGTGCAGCCTTCGCTGTAGGTCCAAAGATGGTTAATCCTCTGGCTTCAAACACATCTACCACACCATCGACAAGTGGACCTTCAGGTCCCACGATGGTTAAATCCACCCCGTTTGCCTCAACAAAATCAGCCAAGGCAGTAAAATCAGAGATACTTAAATTCTCACCCAACTCATCTGTCGCACCATTACCCGGAGCAAAATATATCTTCTCTACATTCTCATCTTTACTTAATGCCAAACCAATAGAATACTCTCTACCGCCTGCACCTAATATCAATACGTTCATTAAATTCTCCGAAAAATAGTTTCTAAATAACCAAAGATTGAGTGCTTAGTAGTGACGAGAGTTGTGCGTAGAGGGTTTTCCAAAATGTTTGAAGGCGAACTTCCTGTTCGTCGATGGCATTTTGGGAAAGCCTATGCGTGCAAATATCGTTACTAATAAAGCCCCGGGTGAGCGTTCTGTTTAAAATCGGCCCGAATAAGCCAACAGTGCAGGAGAGAGTCTCTCTTTAGGGGATATTTTCTCGTATGTCACCATACTCAAACGAAAACGTCCACGCACCAAGAGACTACATGTCCCACTAAGAATAATGTTGGACCCCAAATACAGTAGTCGCATCACCTAGGTTAAGTGATTATAACCTATTTGGAGTTAGAAGTGAGTAAAATCTGTTTCGCTTTGATTATACAGGCATCTATCTGTGGTATATCTGCCACCTCATACTGTGCGGCTACAGGCAAATGTTCTTTAGTTGCTTCCCCTATCACTACAGCAGTATAAGATTCATCCCATTCAAAGTTCCCTAAAAAACAATGGATGGTTGATGGTGAGGTAAAAATGATAATAGCATTTTTTTCAGGGGTATTTTCTTTTGTATATTTTATGCAAGATGTTTCATAAATAACTTTTTCCAGAAGTAGAATACCTGCTTGGGCTAAAAAGTTTTTCGAATCAAAAGAAACAACTTTTGGACGCAGATATAAGATCTTTTTATCAGAAAAATTTTCAAGAATGTCCTCGCTCAGTGATTTGCCATAAAATGACTCTGGTTGATACATAACTGTACCACCCAGACTCACTATTTCGTCTGCTGTAGAAGCACCTATGGCTAAACAGGGTATATTTTTCCAGTTTTTATTCAGTAGTTCTGCACTTTTAACTGCCTGTTTTGAAGTAAACATCAACAGATCATATGTATCTAACACTAACTCCTCTTCTATAAGAGAGAAATCTATCATCGGTAGATGAACACAACCCTCTTTTTGAAGTGGAGAGAGAAGGTATATCATAGGTTTTTCTTCAACAAAGCAGTTCCGTTCAGGATCGCATCATTCACCGCTTCATCATCATAAGGATCAAAATGAGGTGTGATGATCCATTTTTTCTTTTTGTCCAATAGAAAGATCTTATCTTCTACCTCATCAGCAATACGGTGTGCTTCAAGCAGAAGCATATTGGGACGCAGTACCATATGAAATTCTACATAGTTCGTAGTACCGTCTGTTCGTGTTCTAAGCCAATGATAACTCGTTATTTCAGGATGTTTTGAGATGATCTCACCGATACTTGCAACCGTCTCACCTTCAAGTGCACGGTCTAAAAGTATCTCTATTCCCTCTTGTATGATCTCATACGCTGAGTAGATAATGTAAATCCCTATACCTATACCAAAAATCGCATCAATTGCATCAATACCTGTCATATAGACCAATCCTAATGCTATCAATACTGCTGCATTTGACCAAAGGTCTGTCTGATAATGCAAAGCATCGGCTTTGATCACAAGATTATCTGTCTCTTTGGCTACCTTCAAAAGATATTTAACCAACACAAAGGTCACAATAATAGAAAAGAGCATAGCAAAAATAGAAGGGGTAAGCAGTGTCGTCACTGATCCGCTATTAAGTTTTTCAATAGCTACATAAATAATATATAGCCCTGAAATACTGATCACTGTACCTTCTATCACTGCGGCAATGGCTTGTATTTTCCCTTTCCCATACTGATAAACTTCATCAGGATGTTCTTCAGACTTTTTGATAGCAAAAAAGTTAAAGATAGAAACCAAAGTATCTAACAACGAGTCTATCGCTGAAGCAAGAACAGCTACAGAACCACTTGCCACACCTATCATTAATTTAACAATAACCAGAATAGTTGCAACGGAACTCGAAACCAGAGTTGCACGTTTTTGTGGAGACATTTTCATCTATTTCCTTGTTTTTAACATAGTGACTAATTCACGTATAGTGACAAAAGATGCTGATACAAAGAAGAGTATCAGAGCAAAGAGAAACACATAGCTTACCTCTTCCAAAAAAGGGAAAAAGTGAACGATACGATAGATCACACCTAAAACCACTGTAAACTTAATGGTATTATGAAGTCGCAAATACACCATCTCAACATTGTGCATAGTATAGCGTTTTTTTGCCAGCGTTTTTTCTTGCTCTCTATCTAACCATTTATAAATATACTTCAATAGATAGCGCATCACTGTTATGAGCACAGCGATACGAATGAGTGTCCACAACAAAGAGACCCAAAACCCTTCGGGTATCATATCCCATGACGTCAAGACAAAGGCCTTTAGACTATCACCTTCATAAAGTGTCATACTTCCAAAGGTAAACATACCCACAAGTCCCACAAGCAACAAAACTTTCAAAAAAACAAAAACATACTTTTTGATCTTTTCAATTTTTTGTTTTTTTTCAGAGGAGATAGAAGTATTTTTTACCAACCCAAAGGCAAATATATAATGGAGTTTTAGAAGAACATAGATCCCAACTACTCCCAGTAAGAGTAGTGCAAGGACAAAAAGTTCTTCTAAAGGAGGAAGCATATTTTACAGTGCTTTAGTCGCCAGAGATGCCACACGGTTTGCAAATGCACCTTTATCTTTAGGTTCTAAACCTTCAGAGAGTTTTGCAGAGTCGAGCAGTATCCAAGAAATGTCATCAAAGAGTGCTGTATCTTCAAGTGCATCTAACTTCTTGATCATCTCATGGTCAGGATTGATCTCCATAATAAGTGGTGTTTCTGGCATCTCCTGTCCCATCTGTGCAAACATTTGTGCCATTCCTGCCATAGGATCATTCGCATCTTTCAGTACACATGATGGACTTGAAGTAAGTCTAGTAGATATTTTTACTTCTTTTACCTCTTCACCTAAAACCTCTTTGATCTTATCTGTCAAAGATTTGAACTCTTTAGAGATCTCTTCTTTCTCTTCTTCACTTTTAGAATCAGGTGCATCTATAGAAGTAATATCTTTAAGTGCCCACTCTTTATAAGAACCTATCATCGGCGTAACAATCTCATCAGCCTCTTTTTCATCCATAATCAGTACTTCGATATTTGCTTTGTTATAGGCTTCAAGTAACGGAGAGTTTCTTAGTACCTTTTCATCATTACCAATGATATAATAGATCTCTTTTTTCTCAGAATCTCCACGAGAGATATACGACTCAAA
>JAUVCL010000072.1 GCA_030595845.1 Campylobacterota bacterium | reverse complement strand
TACAATGTAGAGATAGAAAAACTACTAAATAGTATAGAAAAAGCAGAAAATGATAAACAAAAAGAAGAAAAAAAACTCCTGGGATTAGAACAGGAGTTAGCCATAGACAATAGAGTGCTAGAGCAACTCCAAGATGAATTTATGCAAAAACTCCACTCTATAGAAGAACTCAACACAGAGTATAAAGAGCTGGTAGATGAAGCAGGGTATACAAAACTACTTGTAAAAAAGAGAAGAGATTTGTACAAAACAGAAGAGAAAATAGAAACACTTGAAATTACATATCTTAGTCATGAATTAGAGCGTATTAACAGGCTTGCGATACTGGAACCTAAAAGACAATATATAGATACATTAAAAGAAAATATAAAAGAGTTAGAACTGGAAAAAGAACATTTTGCATCAACAAAATTACATCAATTGCCACAGCTGGGTTTAGCCAATAACGAGAATACTGAAGAGATAGTTGATACTTCTATTTTAGAAAAAGAATCTTAAGCCCCATTTACCTTATTTAACTACAATAGTTCAAAAGGATCTTAGAATGAATAAACAAAACTTTATAACGCTTACACTTATCATCTCAGGATTGGTTTTAAATCCAGTGATGGCGGAGACCGTACATCATACAGTAAGTCAGAATCAACATATTAATCAATCTGTAGTTTCCAAGGTTACAACTATTTTACATAACCGTGGTTTAGATGAGGATGCGGCAGAAGAAATGGCTTCAAACCTTGTGAATGAAGAAGATGAGATATGGTTAGCTATGATGATGCAAGCGCTTCAAATACAAGACATTGTGACAAAAGACGAAGTATTCGCGTATTTGAGTGATGCAGCGTTACATAAACATGAGTTAGATTTTAAAAGTTATGATCATCTTGTAGGAATGGTTTCTAAGATAAAACAAAAATCTTTAGATCCCTATACATTAAAACAGCTTAGTGATTTAACAAAAATCAATAAACAGTTATTTGTGTAGAAATATACAGATAATGACAAAATAGATAATAGTTCAAGGGCAGAAATAGATTCTGTCCTTACGTCATTTCTTTCGCAAACTTCGCTTTAAGTTTTGCTAATTTGGGTGGTATCACTGCCATACAGTACCCTTGCATAGTATTTTGACGGTAATAGTCCTGATGATACGCTTCCGCTTTATAATACGATTCTAAAGGCTCTATGGTTGTGACGATAGGATCAGCGTAGTCATTTTGTGCAGCTTCAAGTGCCGCTTTGGCAGTTTCTTTTGTCTCTTCATCTGTATAGAGTATGGTTGAACGGTATTGTGTACCTCTGTCTGCACCTTGCTGGTTAAGGGTAGTAGGGTTATGCACTAGAAAAAAGATATCGAGTAGGGTGTCTGAAGTGATGATGGAATCATCATATGTAATTTTGATGACTTCTGCATGTCCTGTTGCTCCTGTACATATCTGCGTGTATGTAGGATTGAGAGTTTCTCCGTTGGCATACGCACTTTCTACATCACTAACACCTTTGAGCAATTCAAAGACTGCTTCAGTACACCAAAAACATCCACCACCAACGATTAATTCTTTTATTGCCATCTTTTATACCTTACTTCCGTTATTTACTTTATTGGATATAATAGCTAAAATTATCTAATTCAGTAGGAGTTTTATCATGAATGTTAATGTTGTTTGTCCGCATTGTATGAAAGTAAACCGTATACCTAAAAAAGAGTCTTATGCCAAAGCGAACTGTGGGGAGTGTAAACAATCATTGTTAGACGCTAAACCCATTGTTACGAACGCCAAAATTTTAGGTATTTGTATTGCTAATTCAGAAATACCTGTGGTAGTAGACTTTTGGGCACCTTGGTGTGGTCCGTGTTTGCAGATGGCACCACATTTTGAAAAGGCAGCGCTCTCGATGCCCTTACAAGCACAATTTTTGAAAGTAAATAACGATGACGAGCAAACCCTAGGCTCTACGTATCGTATAGCGAGTATTCCGACAGTGCTTATTTTTAAAGATGGCAAAGAAGTCGATAGATTCTCTGGTGCACGTGATAGTGTAGAAATAGAAAACTGGGTAAAGCAGTATATTTAGATGAGCAAGATACTTTTACTGGAAGATGATGCAAATCTCAATGAAACAGTAACAGAATTTTTAAGTGAAGAAGGCTATGAAGTTGTTTCTGTTTATGATGGATATGAAGCCCAGGAAAAACTTTATGAAAGTAAATATGATCTGCTGTTATTAGATGTAAATACACCAGGCATAAATGGATTTGATCTGTTAAAAGAAGCAAGGGAAGGTAAAGTACTTGCACCTGCTATTTTTATTACTTCCTTAGACTCTGTAGATGATCTGGAAAAAGGATTTGAATCTGGGTGTGATGATTATATTCGTAAACCCTTTGTTCTCAAAGAACTCAAAATACGGGTCGAAATGTTGCTTAAACGTAGTTTCTTTCATGAGTCTAAAGAGACTATCGAGATCAGTGAGACTATTAAGTATGACATTAAGAACAATGAACTCATCATAGATGAGCAAACGGTATCACTGGGACATAAAGAATCGATGTTGCTAAAATTGTTTATGAAAACAGAAGGTGAAGTGGTAGCACATGAGCGTATCTATGAACATTTGTGGGACTATGATGAAGAACCCAGCGATACAGCATTACGTACATACATTAAGAATCTCCGTAAGATGATAGGTAAGGAAAAAATTGTTAGTATCAAAAAACAGGGCTACAAATTCATTACTGAAAAGTGAGAAAAAATCTCTTTTTAGATTTTTAACACTTTATGTTGCTATGGTGCTCTTTTCGATCACGTTACTTTCTCTGTTCTACTATCAGAGTCAGGAGAAACTCATGCTTTCTGATCAAAGAGCTATGTTGACCAAATATGCATATATCCAAACCAAAAGACTTAAAGTTTTACATCATTTTTTTGATGAAAGAATTGACTATCCTCGTGACTCTCGCTTCAAATCAGCTATTTATGACATGGAAAATATCAAAATATTTTCTTTACTTGATGATGAAAATATACGCTTCCATAAAGAGATATATATTACCAATACGCATATACATTTAGTGAAGACATTAGATGAATTTTATTTGGGAACAAAATATCTTATTATAGAAGTAGAAGACAGCGGTGCATGGAGAGGGGAAATATGGAAAAACATCATAGGGTATGGTTCGATCGCTTTTCTGTTTTTTATGCTTTTTGGGCTTTACCTTGCGAAACTCTTTCTGAAACCAATGCGGGATTCTCTATTATTACTTGACAGGTTTATAAAAGATACAACCCATGAACTCAATACACCACTCTCAGCCATACTGGCTAACATTGAGATGATGGATACGGATGTCATGGTAGAGAAGAATAAAACAAAACTAAACCGTATTAACATTGCTGCTAAAACAGTTTCCGTACTGTATAAAGACCTCACTTATCTAACCTTGGAGCAGGAGAAGACAAATCATGACGAAGTGATCGATATTAGAGAACTTGTTTATGACCGGGCAGAATACTTTTCAATATTAGCACAGTCTAAACATTTAGAATGTAAGCTGGATCTGGAAGAGTCAACCATCACGATAGACAGACGTAAATTTACCAGAGTGATCGATAATCTGATATCAAATGCTATTAAATATAATAAGCGTCATGGTACAGTAGGGATAGAATTAAAACAAGGAATGTTGGTTATCTGGGATACGGGTATAGGGTTGAATGAAGAGAGTATACCTTTTGTGTTCGATAGGTATATACGCTTTAACAATGCAGAAGGTGGATTTGGTGTAGGATTGAGTATTGTTAAAAAAATAGTGGATGAATACCATATGTCCATTGAAGTAGAATCAAAAGAGGGTGAGGGGACAAGAATGGTGTTAAGATGGTGAAACCTATACTAGTAGCAGTGTTATTGATATCGGGTTTATCTACACATTTATCTTCAGCGGATGCTTATGAACGTCATTGTGTTGAGTGCCATAAAGAGTTGCCTACCTCTTTGCAACGTATGTTTATGCGTTATCTTCTTGTCTATGGTGGGGAAGAAAATGTCAAGGCAGGTCTTAAACATTATTTGAAATATCCTATAAAAGAGATCTCTGTTATGTCTGATCTCTTTACTGATAATTATGGTATAAAAAAGAAAACGACACTGAGTGACAGACAGATAGATGAAGCATTAGAGCGTTATTGGGAAAGGTTTAAGGTTCTTGATAAGTTGAAATAGTTACAATATTATAATACCTCTGGACAAGGTTAGATTATACAGACAAAAAAGGAATTATAATGAAAAAATTGATATCAGTGATCACGCTCGTTGCTGTTGCTATGATGACTACACCAACTATTTCTTCTGCAAGTGTAGCAAAAGGACAAAAGCTTTACAAAAAGAAACTTCGTAAATACTGTAGAGTATCAGGTGTACGTTTTGCAAGAATGCATACACAAGATGACTGGGAAGAGATCTATGATGATGGAGATTTTGCGAAGGAAACATATAAACTATGTCCTAAATTGAAAAAAGGGAAGATAAAAAAATCGTGGTGGCCACATATTTATGACTTCACTTACGAATATGGTAAAGGTGGCTCACACGTTCCAAAATGTTAAATTTTATTTAATGTAACTTCTTGAAGCAGTTCTTTTCGTCCTGCTTCACATTTATCTAACTACTTCACAATACTTTCACAATTACATGTTATGATACCTCATCTTAAATTTAAAGGATGAATAGGAAATGAATAATATTACTAAATTGGCAGTTGCTGCTTTACTTGGTTTGACATTACTTTCAACTACTGCTTTTGCAGATGTTAAGAAAGGTCAGAAGATCTACCTTAAGAAGTTAAAAGCGCCTTGTGGTTTCTCTGGAGCGAAGTTTGCACATAAGCATACTCAAGATGAATGGGAATCTATCAATGAAGCAGGAAAGTTTGAAGCTGAAGTAAAAAAATTGTGCCCTAACTCAAAAATGAAAGCTAAATATGCTCCTCATGTGTATGATTTTGTATATGAATATGCAAAAGATTCAGGAAATATACCTAGTTGTTAATAGAATTTTAAGTAAAATATCTATATCATCTTGCTTGATAAATAAAAGGGATTGATCATAAAACTATTTTATGGTCAGTATAATATATAGGTTCTGATACAAAGGCATCTGCTGATGTATTAGTTAAGAATATAAATTAAAAAAGGAATTAAAATGAAAAAATTTGCAATCTCAATATTACTAGCTGGATCTACACTACTTATGGCTGATGGTGCTGCTGCTTACGCTAAATGTGTTGGTTGTCATGGTGCTAACGGTGAAAAAGCTGCTCTAGGTAAATCTGCAATTATTACAGGTCAAGATGCTGCTAAAACTGTTGAGCAACTTAAAGGTTACAAAGCCGGTACTCTTAACATTCACGGAATGGGTGGTCTTATGAAAGGTCAAGTTGCTTCTATGGATGACGCTGCTATCGAAGCAGTTGCAGCTCATATCGCAGCAATGAAATAAAAAGTTTTTAACTTTTACATTCAAAAGCCTTTTGGCTTTTGAATATTTACCTCTAGTTTCTCTTCCCCCCCCCACACATTTACTTTTACTCTAACAATCGAAATAATTGAGATACCACTATTACATGCTGCTGCCACATTTACCTGCTTCACATTTCATCGCAGGAGCCTCTTTATTTGGTGCTTGTTTTGTATTGTCTGCTGAACATTTGGTACTAAGTCTACCTGTATCTTCTACACGTACACAGCTATAGAGCTCTTTAGTCGTCGTTGCAGCGAGGACACACTCTCGTCTGCTATCATCAACGCGTAGTTGATCTAAGATGTTCATTTTCTTTTTTACCAGTACTGCTGAGCCATCTACCATACTTGCGCCACATTTACCCGGACCACATTTCATACCACCTTCTGTGATCGATTCCTTTTTCTCTCCTGAACAGCCTGAAAGTAAAACAAGTGTAAAAAGTGCTGTTGTAAATATCTTTAATCTCATAATTAAATATCCTTTTGATTGATAGTAAGTGTTATATCTCTTTTTAAGCGGTATTTCTCATACATATCATAGAAGATTGGAATGAGTAAAAGGCTTAGTACTGCTGAAGATACGACTCCTCCTATCATAGGTGCGGCGATACGTTGCATCACTTCACTTCCTACGCCTGTAGTATACATGATAGGCAGTAATCCAGCCAAGATAGCAAAGACAGTCATAAGCTTAGGTCTTACTCTCTGAACGGCACCTTCATAGATAGCAGAAGATAGGTGTTTCTTATTAAACTCTTTACCCACTTTCTCTTTCATCTCATTGACACTTTCTTGTAGATAGACGATCATAACAATTGCAGTCTCTGCGGCAACACCTAAAAGTGCTAAGAATCCAACAATGACAGCTATAGACATGTTGAAACTTAACATATCTATATAGATCAGACCTCCAAGTAAAGCAAATGGCAAAGTGAAAAATACAATAAAGGTAGGTACCATACTTCCTAATGCAAAATAGATAAGAATAAAAATAACCAGCAATACTGTTGGTACGATCCATTTGATCTTTTCCATGGCTGATTCTAAATACTCAGACTGTCCAGCCCACTCTATATAGTATCCCGCTGGAAGTTTCAAATCTTCAAGAACAAGCATGGCTTGTTCTTTATATTTGGTAGCAGAGACACCGGTTTGTGGTGTGATATAAACAAAGGTCACTGGTGTAGCCATCTCAGATTTTATAACGGATGCACTTTGACGGTATTCTACTTTTGCAAAGGTTGAGAGTGGTACAAAACCAAGTGGTGTTTTGACTTGAATGTTACGTATGTCATCTAGGTTTCTACGTTCTTCTTCTTCAAAACGAAGTGCAATAGGATAACGTTCTAAGCCTTTGTACATCGTTGTTATTTTTTTACCGCCTATGGCAGCAGAAGTGTATTCCTGAATGAGTGATTTTGAGATGTTATAACGTTGTAATGCTTCCGTATTTATATCTATATCTATGAAGAAACCAGCAGAAGCCTGATCTGAGAAAACAGATTGTGTACCTTTAAGACTACGTAGTCTGGATTCTATCTCCTGTGCTACCTCTTGCAGTCCGTCAGCATCTTTTCCATAAAGTTTTATACCTATAGGTGTACGGATACCTGAAAGTAACATATCTATACGACCACGGATAGGGTAGGTCCATGAGTTTACAAGTCCCGGTACCTGCAAGGCTTCTTCCATCTCTGCCATGAGTTTTTCATGTGTCATACCCGGACGCCATTCAGATTTTGGCTTAAAGGTTATGATGGTTTCAAGCATACCAAGTGGAGCAGGATCTGTAGGAGAATTTGCACGTCCACCTTTACCAAATACAGTTTCCACTTCGGGAAAAGACTTGATGATCTTGTCTGTCTTTTGTGTAAGCATTTTACTTTGATCCACTGAAATCCCATAAGGCGTAACAGGCATATACATGACAGTTTGTTCATTTAGCATCGGCATGAATTCCCAGTTGAGTTTTTGATAGACAGGAAGAGCAAAGAGAAGAAGCCCTGTAGCAACAAGTATGACCAGGTATTTAAGTTTCAAGCCATACATTAAAATAGGTGTATAGAGCCACATGAAGAAACGATTGAGAGGGTTTCTTGATTCTGGAATGATCTTACCTCTGACAAAATAGATCATGAGTACAGGTACAAGTGTGATAGAGAGTACTGCCCCTGATGTCATGGCAAATGTTTTGGTAAATGCCAATGGTGAAAAGAGAAGGCCTTCCTGTCCTGAGAGTGCAAAAATAGGTAAAAAAGAGACAACAACCAGTGCTAACGCAAAAAAGATAGGTCTTCCAACCAACTGGGAAGACTTGACGATTACATCGATACGCTCAGTATTGGTGAGCTCTCTGCCTTTTTCTTCTACTTGTTTATGTATGGATTTATGGGCGTTTTCTATCATGACGATGGAGGCATCAACCATGGCACCAATGGCAATGGCTATACCCCCAAGACTCATGATATTTGAACCAATACCAAAAAGTTTCATCAGTAAAAAAGGTAGAGCAATGGTTAAAGGAAGAACGATCAGCATAATGAGGGTAGAACGGAAGTGCATTAAAAAGAGACCAATGATGATAATAACGATGATACTCTCTTCAAGAAGGGTCGTTTGAAGGGTCTTGATCGCTGCTTCAATGAGACTCGAACGGTCATACGTAGTAATGACTTCAACATCGTCGATCTTGAGTTCATCCATTTTGGCAGTAATACGTTTAATGGCAGAGTAGACATCTTCACCATAGCGTACCATCACAATACCACCAACCACTTCGCCTTCACCATTAAGGTCAGCCATACCACGACGGGCACCGGGTACCATCTCTACACGACCCAGCTGTGCCAGTGTAAGTGGTACACCATCTTTGGTCGTAACTACAAGGTCACGTATCTCATCGAGGTCTTTGATGTAACCCTTGGCCTGTACCATCCACTCATAACCATTCTGAATGACGATACGTCCGCCGGTGTCATTGTTATTCATCTGTAATGTTTTAGAGATATCAGAGATGGAAAGATTATATTGTACCAAAGCATCATTGTTTACCGTAATTTGATAGGTGGGTACAAAACCACCGATACTTGCAACTTCAGAAACACCATCTACACCCATGAGTGCGTATTTATAGTAGTAGTCTTGTATGGTTCTAAGTTCATCAAGGGTTTTTGTTTTTGAGGTGAGTGCATACTCATAGACCCATCCCACACCTGAGGCATCAGGTCCAAGTGTGACTTCCATCGTGTCTGGAAGTTGACTTTGTATGGAAGCTAACTGTTCAAGTACACGAGATCTTGCCCAATACAGGTCTGTCCCTTCTTTAAAAATGATATAAATAAGTGCATTTTCATAGATAGAAAATCCACGTACAGTTTCAATATTTGATATGGCAAGAAACTGAGAAACTAAAGGGTAGGTTCCTTGATCTTCTATGATCTCAGGACTTTGTCCTTTCCATGTTACCTGAACAATGACTTGTGGAGGTGAGAGGTCTGGCAGTGCATCGAGTGGTGTATTCTTCATCGCCCAGACAGACCCTACAATGATAAATAGGGTAGCCATCAAGACTAGAAAATGGTTTCTTACAGAAAAGGCAATGAGTTTTTCAATCATTTCTTATCCTTTAATATATACTGTTGATTTGTGCATCTGAATCCATCATAAACAGAGCATTATTGACCAATATATCTGAAGTACTCAATCCTTGGACTACTTCAAAGTGTTTATTGTCTAAGGGTTTTACATCTATGACTATTGGTTCATATTCACCTTTAAATTCTGTAGCAAGAAAAGCATACCAGAGACCATTTTTACGTATAGCTGCTGTTCTTGGAATGACCAAACGGCTTTTATCAGCTGAAGAAGAATGCACTTTTATATACATACCAGGTTTTAGTATGCCGTCTTCATTGTCAAGTATCAACCTAAGTGTAGCTGTAGCCTCTTTGGGGTTTATCATAGGATAAAGGATGGATCTTTCTGCCTCATATACTTTGTCAGTAGTTTTTGGCATGACTTTAAAGTTTTGAAGTGTGTCCAGTTTTTTTAACTCATTTTGAAAGAGTTTTACTTCTGCCCATACTTTGTCAAGATTGATGATCTGAAAGAGTTTCTTTTTAGAATTGAAAGAGGAACCCTGATTGATATTTTTTTCAAATATCCATCCTGAAATTGGCGCA
>JAUVCL010000031.1 GCA_030595845.1 Campylobacterota bacterium | reverse complement strand
TAAATGTAATCTCACCAGTTACTAGGTCTACCTTCCATGTTCCCTCACCAGATACCGTCAATTCATCTACTGATGCACTAGTACTTGGATCAATGATCCGTACTGTTGTAGGATCAAGTGGATTATCTCCTGTATCGTTTTTAATAACATCAATGGTCACTGGTTTAGCTAGTATTGCTAATACATTGTCATCATTTGCTTCAACTATCGGTACCAGCACTGGTGCAGTACTCACACTGTCATTATTATCACTTGGGTCTGGATCTGATGTCGGACTTGTTACATCCGCCTCATTGAGGTAGTTACCTGTTGTTTGTACGGTAGCTACGATATCTAACGTTGCTGTCGCACCATTGGCCAAGTTACCGATTGCCCAGATTCCTGTGCTATTATCATAACTTCCTACTGATGGTGTATCATTCACATACACATATCCTGTTGGTAAGTTGTCTGTAACATTCACATCTGTTGCAGTATCCGGACCGCTATTCCCTACACTTAATGTAAAGGTCACATTATCACCCATCGTTGGTGTCGCGTTATCAACAGTTTTTGTGATATTGAGGTTTGCTGTTGCTACCGGATCAGACGTTGTATTTGAACTTGTTGGATCACTAAGTTCTCTTGTAGTAACAGTTGCAGTATTATTGATATCTGTAATTCCAGTAGCTAGAGGATCATCCAGTTTAACCTGAAAAGTGATATTCATATCTTCACCAGGCCAAAGGTCATAACCATCAGCTGCTGTTAATAAAGCAGGTGCTGTTCCGGCATTATTTGTCTGCAATACACGATTAGCAAGTTGAATTTCAATATCATCAAGTTGTGCAAAAGAACTACCATCTCCATTATCCTGTAGAAAACTAAATTTGATTACTGTATCAGATGAAATATCAGATGAAATATCAAAGGTCACAACACGAATACCAGAAGTGTCACCCAAACTTGATTCTAACGGATCAAAGCTACTTCCACCATCTGACGATATTTCAGCCAAAAACTGTGTGCCCGGCTTAGTTGCAGATACTTTATATGTAACATTTAGAAAAGCACGATTATAACCTGATAGATCAGCATGTCTCAATATATTACCGTCACTTGCAAGTTTAATAACATAATTTCCAAGATCATCTATAACCTGAATATTGTCTGCAGTTGCACTTTGAGGAGATTCTGATTCTATCCATGGATTTGTATTCCAGTCCAATGAACCATCAGTACCATTATACTCCTGATTACTCAAGACATCCAGATAATTACCGAATGCAGTTGTGATATTTGCTGTCACACTTGATGTTTCTGCAACATAAGACGTGCCTGTCGGTAATATATCTTCTACTGCAATTTCCGTCAGATTGGAACGTGTTGTCAGGTCTAGCTCTGTATTGCGTATGGTAAGAGTATAGTCTATCGTATCTCCTGCAATCAGTGGTGACTGTAGAGGTACCGAACTTTTCTCTATTTCAATTGATATAAACTTGATATCAACTGTTGAAGTAAAGTCTTTTGTATCACTGACAACTTTTGCAAGATTGGTTGAAATATCACCTCCGATAAAGTTCTGTGTTGTAATAGCATCAAAAGTAATGCTTATAGTCTGATTTAGATCCATATTTCCAAGAGTCCATGCAAGATTTTGGCCTGATACACTTGGCTCTACACTCGTTACACTTCCATCATTCCAGGTTATTTGTGTTGAACCAGAGACATATCCCCAACCTGTCGGTAAAGTATCTGTTACAGATACATTTGTCTGCGCTGCCGCAGGGTTTCTTACCAAAAGTGTAAATGTATCAACCTCACCTGAGGCCACAGGCATCACTGCACGGCTGGCAGACTTAAAGATCAACAAATCCAAATCCTCTTCATCTATAGCCTGAACAGCTAGTACTTCAACACCATAATCACTATTATAATGGAAACTTGAACCGGAAAAGTCATAAATTAATGCAGAAATATCTTTACTTCCCGTTCCAATAATTTCCACCTCATAATCTATATAGATCTCTCCCCCGACTTTTCCTCCAGGATAAAGATCAGGATTAGCACAGGCATCACCATTCGAAGTAAAATAATCAGGACTAGTAGGATCTGTCACCCACCCACAGGCATCGGCATAAATAGCATCATTAGTTGGTAATGCTGTTGGAACTGCATAAGCAGCGTTGACAGAAATAATACGAAAGATCGTATTTGGAAAATCTAAAAAAGTTGCTAATTGCTCATAACCGTTGGTAGCTGTACTCCCATCCAATTGAAAATGATAGGTACGTCCTTTTAACACAAGTGAAGGACCAGAAATCGAATTAATACTATTACGGTTTTGAGAGATCAAATGCTCTGCATAAAGCTCTTCACCGGCATTTGATTTGACTGAAGTAGGTGTCTGATCGGAGACCACTCCTATTTGATAAGGCAAAGTATGATCATATGCAGCAGCAGCTCTCGTTACTTCTATATTATAATAAAAATCATAACATTCACCAACATCCAATTGATCAACGGTGATCGTATCTGATGTACCTGGTTCCAGGTGTATATAAGCATCACCTGCCGCATCTGGCTCAAATGTTCCAACTACATTTGTTACCACAGCATCTCCCGTGTTACAAAAACGATACCCGATTGGAAAAGTATTTGGACCTGACATTACATCATTACTATCCAAACCGACTATATTCCAACCAAGACGCTTGTCAAGTGTTATCTCTGCCGCAGCATATATTGATGAAGAAAAAGCCATCAGCATAAAGAACATAATTAAAATAGAATGAAACTGCTTATAAAAATTAGAAGAGTGGACCATAAAGTTACCTTGTTGCGTAAATACGTATTTTATTTGTAGTTAACCCGGCGGTCTGAGAAGTAACGTAGGAATTGTCTTGTTTTACAAAAAGGCAACCCGGCTATCTTTACAGATCCGTGGCTTTCCGTCCCATCCTCACGGTATGGTTTGGCTTTGTTCAGAAGTCTAGAGAATTATAGCATAAAAATATCAAAAAATATCAAAAAAATTGAATGATTCTTACTCATGACCCATTCAGAAGTATATTTAACGTGTTGTTTGTAAAGAATACCCTATTTTACTGTGAGAAATAATAGGCAGATCAGGAAGCAGTTTACGAACAGAGTAGACTAAAGTCCGTAAAGTAGAATCTGCTACGGTATCATCTTCCCATAAGTGAGTGATAAGTGTATCATAGGTGACAACTGTATTGACATTTTTACTTAAGAGTTCCACCAGCATACTCTGCTTTTTATTCAACTTAATCGCTTGCCCATCATAATACAGCAGAGATAAATCTGTGGCATACAGATAATATTTATTAATCACAATATCCGTAGAAGACTCATCCATGATCGATACCTTAGTAGACGCTTCTGTATGTATCATGTAGCGTTTATAGGCTATTTTAAGTGTCACCAGGACTTCTTTACTTGAAAAAGGTTTACTTATAAATCCATAGGGAGCAAGTTCTAAGAGTTCTTCAAGTGTGGCATCATCATTATGTGCCGTAATAAAGATAATAGGCAGAGGACGGGTTTCTAAAATTTTTTTAGCCAACTGTATACCATCTACCGGACCTTTAATGTTTATATCCATCAAGATCATGCTGCATTCTATATCATTCAATGCCTCTAACGTATCTGCTGCATTGTCAAAACATCCAGAAACATTGATCTGATGCTGTAACAAAATATCTTGCAAATGACGCTGTGTGATCACCTCATCTTCAACAATCACAATATTTTCAGGTAAGCCCATTATAAATTCTCCTCTTTAGTAAAAAAGATCTTGATCGTAACACCCTCATCTCCCTCTATATGTATTGTACTGTCCACTAACGTAGCACTCAAATCTTTGATAAGCGTCAAACCTAATGATTTATAGGTTTTTGATGTATCAAAACCTTTACCATTATCTTTAATGTACAAACTATATCGTTCACCCTGTTCTTTAAAAGAGATATCGATCGTCCCGCTCTCCCCATCAAAAGCATGCTCTATTGAATTGGTTACCGCTTCATTAAAAATAAGACCAAGATTCATAGCTGTTTTCATATCGAGCACTACAGGGTCTATATCTGTGTTGATCGTATACTCTGTATAGGTTTGCAAGTTTTGTGCTATCTCTTCAAGATATTCCTGGATATCCACTTCTTCATAACTGTGATTGCTATAAAGGTTTTTATGTATAAGACTCATAGCTTTTAAACGGTCGACATGCGCTTCAAACATTTTTTTGTATTTGGGATCATCAATTTTAAAAGATTGGGCTTCAAGCAAGCTCATCACCACTTGCATGTTGTTTTTGGTACGATGGTGTACCTCTTTAAGAAGTATTTTGTTCTCCTCAAGTGCAACATTTAACCTCTCTTCATAAGAACTTCGTTCACTTTCAATAATATAGAGCATATAAGAGACAACCAAATATCCTAAAACAATTTGAGAAAGCAGTTCCCATTCATATACAAACGTGACCCCTGAGACATAAGAGATCAGAGGGATGAAGAGTAAAATAAAAAACATGTTTGTACTCCACCGGATCCCCTTTTCTACCCCTAAAAAAAAGAACACAAATATAGGCAGAGAAGCGAGCCAAAACAATGAAAGTTCAGGGTCCTGATCTGGTACGATCAATGACATCGAAAGTAAAAAAGTGAGTGCCCCAAGAATAATATAGGAAGTATGGTTGATATTGACATAATGAGGGAAGACAAGATAGGAAACCATAAGGATAAAAACTATAATCAATTCGATCAGTAACATCACATAGTAACCCTGTATCAAGTTCTCATAGGCATACAGAAGCATGATAAAGGCACCCACTAAAATAAATAGATTGACCATGGTTGCTCTTAATCTCTCACGACTTTTAGGTATAAAATACTTACCTTTTAATACTTCTGCTTCAAAAAAGTTCACCTATACTTCTCCCATAATTATCTGTTAAAGTATAGTGGGAGATTGATTAGTACATGCTGATAAAACTATCTTTTCAAATACCCCATAGCCGTTGCAATAATGTCATCATCATCTTTAGATCGTGACTTAAGCACCACTCTCTCTTTCCCCTCTTCTATGAACTCGATAAAAACATTTTCGCCATAAGATGAGACTTTTGAAATACTTTTTTCACGTGCTAAAACTTTCATTACAATGACATCAATAAATTGTCTGGTCACC
The DNA here is from genome assembly GCA_030595845.1 of Campylobacterota bacterium. Taxonomy (GTDB): domain Bacteria; phylum Campylobacterota; class Campylobacteria; order Campylobacterales; family Sulfurovaceae; genus Sulfurovum. Next base: position 10,048 of record JAUVCL010000031.1, on the reverse strand, counting down.
GTATCCAGCTTACCAAAACGATCAGCTATCTCAGACTCTATCTCATACACTTCGCCTGTGCTTTCACATAAAGAGAGACGTCGGTAAAGTTCTAAACGCAGTCTGTCTTCTTCGATGAGTTCTTCATTCAAATAGGCATCGACAGAGAGTTTCATATCGATGTTCTGTGCCACCTCTTTGTCTTGTCCTGAAAGTTCTTTAATGGCATCTTCAAGCATACGCAAGTAAAGTGAATACCCTATCTGCTTAATGTGTCCTGACTGGGCTTCGCCGATGATGTTCCCACCACCACGTATCTCAAGGTCATGGAATGCCAGCACGGCACCGCTCCCAAGGTCAGAATGTGACTCCAATGCAAGCAGGCGACGCTTGGCATTGTCTGTCAGACGTTCTTTGTCTATTACCATAAAGTAACAGTACCCCTCTTTGCCTCCTCGTCCTACACGTCCACGAAGCTGATGCAGATCTGCAATACCAAAGTTGTCCGCACCATCAACGATCATGGTATTGGCATGTGGCATATGGATCCCTGACTCTACAATGGAAGTCGAAAGCAGGACATCATACTCACCATCTTCAAAAAGCATCATTTCATCTTCTGTCTCTTTGGCTGAGATTTTGGAATGCAGTATTGCTATACGAAGTTTGGGAAGTATCTCAAGCAGGACTTTTTTCTTTGCTTCTATCCCTGCGATGGAGTTAAAAACGTAAAATATCTGTCCCCCACGGCGCATCTCACGAAGTATGGCCTCTTTGATGACCTTATCATCATACGATTTCACAAAAGTACGTACACCTTGACGTTCTGTAGGTGGAGTGAGAATTTCAGAAAAACTTTTTACATCTGACATCGCAAGATTTAAAGATCTTGGTATAGGCGTAGCTGACATAGAAAGCAGATGCACATCAATAGCAATCTCTTTAAGTGCCTCTTTTTGTTTTACACCAAATTTATGCTCTTCATCGATGATGACCAATGCCAAGTTTTTAAACTTCGCTTTAAGTAATGCATGTGTACCCACTACGACATCAAGTCTGCCATCAGCAAGTGCTTCCAATGTGCCTTTTTTTTCTTTAGCTGTTGAAAATCTGTCGAGTTTCCCCACTTTGATACCATGTGCAAAAAAACGCTCTTTTAGGGACTTAAAATGTTGAGAAGAGAGTAATGTTGTAGGCGCTATCATCATTGCCTGATAGCCATTCTTTACTGCAATAAACATACCGTTCATCGCCACTTCTGTTTTACCAAAACCCACATCGGCAGAAAGCAGTCTGTCCATCATCTTCCCGGAACTCATGTCATCCAACATGTCATTGATGGCACGTTCCTGATCTTCAGTATGCACAAATCCTGCTTCAGACATAAAGATGGCATGCTCTTCCATATTTTTTTTAAGTCTGATACCCTTTTTCTAATGTCGTTGTGCAGAGAGATTGATGATCTGAGAAGCTTTGGCAAAAATTTTCTCTTTAACTTTGGCTTTGAGCTTTTTAAAGCTGGCTTTCCCCATACGGTCGAGTATGGGCAGTGTCCCGCCTTCTGCTACATAACGGTCTATGACTTCAAGATTTGAAACAGGGATAAGCAAGGCATCTTCATTTTGGTAATGCATCACTACGAACTCACTCATCGAGCCCAGTATGTCACGTTTTTCTATGCCTTTAAAAATACCAACACCATAATTTTCATGTACCACATAATCACCAGGTTTCAGTTCATCCAAAATGATAGAAGCTTTTTTAACACGTTTACGTTTGATAGGTTTATTGAGTGAAAGTATCAGTCTATCTGCACCCATGATATTTACGATACCCTCCTGATAAACAAATTCAATGTTTTCAAAAGAATCTAATTCGCTCCCGCGCACAATACTTTCATTTTTTGCAAGGATCGTAATTTTTTTGTCTTTATGTGATTCAAGCAATTTATTGGGATTTACTGCCTCAAGGTCACGATATTTGTTCCCTTCAGGAATAGAAGGCAGTAAAAATGCCTTTCTTGGAACTAAAGGTTCAGTCAGTTCATAGATCTCTTTGAGTTCCTCGTCTAACTTTGAAACCCAAATACCGTCAAATGTTTCCAGTGCACTTTGACCCAAATCATCCAAATGCCATAACCCAAGAGAGTCTATATCTTTGACAAAGGTATCATAAGTACTTCGTTCTGCTCTGTTCTTCAGTGCTTCATGTTGGCTTTTATCCAGTGCTAAAAAAGCAGGAGTGAAGGTCAAAGACTCCAACTCATCTGCTGCACGTTTTTGTGTATTTTCATCATAATGCTGTATAGTTTCAACTTCTTCATCAAACATCGATATACGATAAGGTTTCTTGGCATCTATAGGAAAGATATCTATAATATCCCCACGAAAAGAAACTTCTCCTCTCTGCGCAGCGATATCAGTAAAGTGATAGCCCCAATGATATAAAGTATCTTTAAGTTCTGCCAGGTTCAGAGTATCACCAAACTCTATAGTCTTCTGTGCAAAATACGCTGCTTTTGGGAAAGGTATCAGCAACGTTCTCAAAGGCGAGATCAGTACTTTCTTCTCTACACTGGCATCATACTTTGCCAAAGTGATCATCAAAGCCTGTACATCTTCATCATAGGCACGCAGGTCTTCTCCCACAGAAACACGTAAGTCTGGTAAAACAAAAGTGTCAAAGCCAAGCAGCACTGCCACATCACGTATCTGTACTGCTTCTTTATCATCTTTACAAATGAGCAGCTTTTCTTCTGTCAGTGTTTCCAGGTATTCATAACTGTTACTTTGGTACATTAAACCTCTTTAAAAATTCTTCTACAACATAAAATGATCCAAAGACCAAATAGTCTTCATCATCACTTATCCTGTTTTCAAAATAGCTATACTCCAAACCTACTTTATCTAAAGCTTTTTCTATCTCTTCCACTGTTGTTGCTCTTTGCGAATGAATAGGGAGTATCTCTACTCGTTTCACTTTAGGCTTCAATCTACGCAATACCTGTTCATAATCTTTATCATCCAAAGAGTTATAGATCAATATGACTTTCTCGTCTAATGCTTTTTCTATGGCCTGTGCGGCTAAAGGATTATGCCCTACATCAATACGTATATTATCTGTCAAAGCATAAAAACGTCCAAAGAGTTCTACGGATTTTAAATCATTTATGTTACATTTAATATCTAAGATATCTAAGGCTTGTAAAGCTACGTTGGCATTGTCTATCAGATAATCACCCCAGCCTTTTTCTTTGGCGATTTTATGAACTTTGTCATTGTAGGGGAGGACCCCTGTGTCCTCCCTAGCTAGTTTTGAAACTCCTGGGACAACACGGGGGTTGTCCCCTACAATATTCAAGCATGCACCTTTCTCTGATGCAATCTCTTTCGCTACTTCAACCACTTCATCATACACCTGAGGTGCCAATAATACCTGATCTTGAATACTTCGTATTTTTGTGCCTGCGATCTCTTCTATCGTTTCACCCAGGAACGCTTGGTGATCTAACCCTATAGGCGTAATAATAGAGAGTACTTTTTCACATACATTGGTCGCATCAAACTCTCCGCCCAAACCTGCTTCCAATACCATTAGGTCACAATTCTCAAACACAATAAACGCTAAAAGTGTCGTATACTCAAAATAACTCAAACTTTCACTCATCTCTCTACCTAAAAGGGTAAAAAGTCTTTGATGTGCTTCTTCCAATACTACATCAGAACTATCTCTACCGTCTACCCAAATACGTTCATTGAACTTCAAAATATGAGGAGAAGTATAATGGCCTACATTCAGCCCACTTTTATAGGCAAGATGTGCAAGCATTCGCCCGGTAGAACCTTTGCCGTTAGTACCCACAACATGAATTGTCCGAGGTTGTTTGATGCGTGGCTTGAGCAATGCATAAGCAAGGTGCACACGCGCATGGTCTATCTCTTTATAATAAAGTGGTTTATTGTCTAAAAATGTATTAAAATCCATACCACTGCTACTTACTACCTTCTGCCTTCTCACTTTTCAACATCCCTTTAGCACTCACATAGGCCAAAAATTCATCTAACGCTTTTGCCAATCCTGTACGGATAGCTTCTGTTCTAAGTGCAGAAGAGGTCAGTGAACTTTCCTGAATATCTGATTCAACCCTACTCGTAATCTTTTTGCTTAACTTCCCGTCTTTAGTCACCATATCAAAACGTACCCTGATATTTGCACGGTAACGTGTCACATATCCATTTTCATAAGCAAGCGGTAAAAAACTGCTCCCTGCATAAGTGATACGGATCTGGCTTTGTGCCTTTTCTTTTGATGTGACCCGTCCTTTAAAACGTGTATAGATCAAACGGTTCATTTCATCTTTCACAAAAGGGGCATTTTCCGGTTCTACTCTGTCAACCATCACTTCTACATACACTGTATCAGAAAAGATATGTTTGATCATATGAGAAGAGGGTTTATATCCACAAGCACTTAGTATTATTAAAGCAATAAGCGTAAATAATATTGATTTTATCTGCATATTTTCCTCTTTAGACTATTTATTGGGTTTTACTGCTAAGTTTACCAACTTATTTGGCACAACGATCTCTTTAACAATCGTCATACCTTCAAGCCATTTAGCCCCTGCTTCTTTCGCTGCTACTAAGATCTCATCTTTTGAAGCAGAAGGGCTCATTTCAAGCTCTGTTCGCTTCTTACCGCCTATCATCACCATATATAAGATACTGTCTTGCACAAATACTTCTTCTTTTACTTCAAGTATAGCACCCATATTTTTTCTGTCAAATAACACTTCAGAAAGTTCCGTCGTCACATGAGGGATAATCGGTTCTAAAAGATTTAACATAATATACATCCCCTCTGTCCAAACATCTGCATTGTCCTGTTTATCCAAAGCATTCAGTGCTTCCATACAAGCAGCGATAAGTGTATTAAAAGCAAATGTTTTTTCATACACATCAGAAGACTTTTGAAGTGCTTCATACACTTTCACACGTGCCAACTTAGACTCTTTACTTAAAGCACCTTGATCAATGTTAGGCAAAGTATTTCCATTTACCTTTTCTTTTCTGTCATAAAGTTTTTTAATGAACCTGAACGCACCTTCAACTGCAGAATCGTTCCATTCAAGTTCTTTTGCCGGAGGCGCAGCAAAAAGTGTAAAAAGTCTTGCCGTATCTGCACCATATTTCTCTATAAGTGCATCCGGGTCAACCGTATTACCTTTAGATTTAGACATCTTCGTACCATCCATCAGAACCATACCTTGCGTCAGTAAATTCTCAAAAGGTTCATCTATGTCATGGTACCCAAGGTCACGAAGTACTTTAGTAAAGAAACGTGCATAAAGCAAATGCAAGATGGCGTGTTCTATCCCACCAATATATTGGTCAACCCCTAACCAATAATTTGCTTCTTCTTTGTCTATCCCTACTTCATTCCACTTCTTAGGGTTCGTCGCATAACGGAACTGATACCAGCTTGACTGTACAAAAGTATCTAAAGTATCTGTTTCACGTTTGGCATCTTTTCCACAGACAGGACAAGCGCAATTAGACCATGTAGGATGATTATCAAGCGGGTTCCCCTCTCCTGTGATCTCAACATCTTCAGGAAGTGCTATTGGTAGATTTTCTATTTTCTCTGCTACAAGTCCACAAGTGTCACAGTGTACAAACGGTATAGGTGCACCCCAGTAACGCTGACGAGAAATTCCCCAGTTTCTGAGTTTATAGTTTGTTGTACCCTTACCCAAAGACTTCTCTTCAAAATGTGCAATGATCTGTGCTTTAGCTTCTGTATTTTTCACACCCGTAAATGACCCTGAATTCTCTAAGTTACCCTCAAGTGTATAAGGTAACGCTTCACCACCACTTATCACTCTTTTTATAGGTAAACCATACTTTGTAGCAAACTCAAAATCTCTGTCATCATGGGCAGGAACTGACATTACAGCACCACCTCCATAAGAGGCAAGTACAAAGTTCGCTGTCCAGACAGGTATCTCTTCATTTGTGAGTGGGTGAATAACCGTTAAACCTAAGTCATACCCCTCTTTACCCTCTTTGGCTCTTTCTATCTCAGTCATGTTTGTGATAGTCACAATCTTCTCTCTCACATCAGTCTCTAAAAGCTCATTCTCAAGAAGATACTTCGTGATAGGATGCTCTGCTGCAAGTGCTGAGTATGTCACCCCATAAATAGTATCAGGACGTGTAGTAAATACCGTATATTTGTCAAACTTCCCACCAAGTTTTGCTTTACTTGCTTCACTTAGTTCAAAATCAAACTCTAACCCTTGAGACTTTCCTATCCAGTTTTCCTGCATCGTAAGTACCTGATTTGGCCATTTACCCTCAAGCTGCTTCAGATCATCAAGAAGGTCATCAGCGTACTTAATGATGTCAAGGTAATACCCAGGCATCTCTTTGAGCTCTACAGGGTTGTCACAACGCCAACAACAACCTTCTTCTACTTGCTCATTGGCAAGCACAGTATGACAGTCTTCACACCAGTTTACTGTTGTGGACTCACGGTAAAGTAACTTTTCTTCAAACATCTTGATGATAAACTCTTGTTCCCACTTTGTATAAAGCTCATCACAGGTAGCAAACTCACGTGTTTTAGAAAAAGAGAGTCCAAGTGTATTGAGCTCTTTTCTCATATAATCAATGTTTGAGTACGTCCAGTCTTTAGGATGACGTCCGTGTTTAATAGCAGCATTCTCCGCAGGCATACCAAAAGCATCCCAGCCAATAGGATGTAGAACATTAAAATCCTGTTTTCGATAATAACGTGCAAAAGCATCACCGATGGCATAGTTTCTCACATGCCCCATATGTAATCTTCCACTTGGGAAAGGGAACATGGAAAGTATATATTTTTTCTTTCTTGTTAACGCATCATCAGGCTCAAAAGCCTTCTCATCATCCCATTTTTTTTGCCATTTGGCTTCAATCTCATTTGGATTGTAACTCATATTTTCTCGTCCTTCTACACCACTCGTTCCCAACGTCCTCGTTGGGAATGCATATTTTAACTATGATATGGCGGTTGATTTAATTGATAGGATTATATCTAATAAGGGGTTAATTGTTATTGACGTAGGGACAGGCTCCTGTGCCTGTCCGAGGTTTCATATTTAAACTTGAATGATATAGCAACTCCAGGTGGACACAGGGGTCCACCCCTACAATATTATTTAAAGGTATTACACGCTCTCATATCACCTGTGTTGAGACCACGTCTAAGCCATTCCATTCGTTGCTTGGCTGAACCATGGGTAAAACCATCTGGATTTACGTGTCTTCCTGCTTTTTTCTGTAAGGTGTCATCTCCAATAGAGCTTGCCGCTTGTAATGCTTCTTCCACATCACCTCGTTCTAAAATACCAAATTTTTGATGTGCATGGTGCGCCCATACACCTGCGTAACAGTCAGCTTGAAGTTCTACTTTTACTTGTAATGCGTTGGCTTTAGTACTGCTACCACCCCAACTTTGTTTTGCCTTTTGTACTTTAGCAAGGGTACCTTGCAGGTTTTGTATATGATGTCCTACTTCATGTGCCAGTACATAAGCCTGTGCAAAGTCACCAGGAGCTGAATGGTTTTTAGCCAATTCTTCAAAGAAACTCTGATCCAAATATACTTTTTGATCCGCAGGACAGTAAAAGGGTCCCATTGCAGAAGAGGCAAAGCCACAACCAGATTTTGTACCACCACGATAAAGTACCATTTTAGGTTCTTTGTATTTTATGCCATATTTAGGAAGCAACTCATTCCAAACCGTTTCTGTATAACCTAAGGTTGTTGCCATGAAATCTGACATTTCGTTGTCTTTGGCTTCATTGGCTACAGTTATCTTGCCGGTAGGCGTTCCCATACCGATGAGAGACAGTGGATTAAACCCGGCAAAATATGCTGCTGCCCCCAAACCGATAATTGCCCAGCCCAATTTTGTCTTAAACAATGGCTTTATAAGTGGCCAAATGATCATCATGGTTTGCATAGAGGGTGCACCACGTCCTCCACTACCTGAGGTCGATCTTCTATCTTCAACATTGGAACTTTTTCTTCCACCTTTCCATTTCATATACATCCCTTTTAACATTCAATATTATTACTCAATTATACCAACCAAAAGTAAAAACCCACTACAATTAGAACAATAAATGTAAACTCGTTCCCATGCTCCTGCGTGGGAACGAGCCTCTTTAGGAGTAACTGTGTCTTTAGCCTTAGCAAGAAAATACCGTCCAGCCACCTTTGATGACCTCATAGGCCAAGAGGCAGTTTCACAAACACTCTCTCTTGCACTTGATGGCAACAGACTCTCTCATGCCTACCTTTTTTCCGGACTTAGAGGGAGTGGTAAAACCTCTACTGCACGTATTTTTGCAAAAGCGTTACTCTGCGAAAAGGGTGAAACTTCCCATCCCTGTGGCACCTGTACACACTGCGTTATGGCCAGCCAGAACAGTCATATGGATATCATCGAAATGGATGCGGCTTCTAACCGTGGTATTGATGACATCAAAGACCTTATAGAACATACCAAATACAAACCCTCTTCTGCACGCTACAAGATCTTTATCATTGATGAAGTCCATATGCTTACCCCACAGGCCTTTAATGCGCTCCTCAAAACCCTTGAGGAACCGCCTGATTTTGTTAAGTTTATTTTAGCCACCACAGATCCTCTAAAACTGCCTGCAACCATCCTTTCACGTACACAACATTTTAGATTTAAAAAGATACCTCAGAACCTCGTACTTAAACATTTGGAACACATTTTAGATCTTGAGAATGTAGGCTATGAGAGAGATGCCCTAGACATCATCGCACGTTCTGGAGCAGGAAGTCTTAGAGACTCTCTCACCTTGATGGATCAAGCCATTGTCTATTCTAAAAACTTTGTAGATGTAGCCACAGTTACGGGTATGCTGGGTATCATAGAACCCAGTCACTTGGAAGCCTTACTTCATGATATCATGTACAAAGACAGCACAAAGATACTGGCTTTTATTAGGTTGGCAACAGATTATGAAGCTGAAATGATACTCGATGAGCTTACACTCTATCTTAAGGATCTGCTGCTCAACGGTAATGGTACATTCTCTCCTATGATCATAGAACGTTTCTTTAGAGTGATCGCAGAATCCAAATCGTTACTTTCTATTGGGAGTGATGGTGAGTTTGTACTCTCCCTGGCTCTTTTTAAAATGATGGAATCACTGGAGATCAAAGACATAGACACCATGATCCGTGGACTAGAACAAGAACTGAAGGGCGTAGAAGTCTCTGAGATCATGGTGAGCACACCTTCTCCAGATCTCACTGTACTCCCAGACGTTATCACTATTACAGAAGATGAGATCATTGCAACGCTACCTGTTACAGAGACCCTAGTAAGAAAAGTAGCTTCTGATAAAAAAGAAAATGACCCCCTGCCTTCTGAAAACATACCTAATGATATTCAAGATAACAATGTAGGGGTCAACCCCCGTGTTGACCCAGGACAGACACAGGGGTCTGTCCCTACACAAAGCATTGAAAAACCTGCTGTAAAAGAAGCACCTATAGCACAGATAAACCCTCATCAAAAAACATTTGATCAACTTGTAAAAAAACTTTACGACAGAGACTATGATCTGGGTGCATGTTTTGAACGTAATATTACATTTGAAAGTTTTGCAGACAACAAATTAACCTGGGCTTCTATGACAGAGGGAGATGATAAGAAAACGCTGATCAATCACTGGGGACTCATCAATATGTTTGTAAAAGACATCTTTGGCTTTGAAACAAAGATCGTCAATATCGCTAAAAAAAAAGTAGTTGACCCCTCAACCACTTTGACAAGCTCAAAAACTGAAACTCAAAGAGTGGAAGTAAATACAACATCGGTGGCTGAGCCTGTCGAAGCCCCACATCAGGATGCAGATTCTGCTTCCATGATAGAAGATATCGAAATGAAAAGTTCCTGTATCTCTCCGGAAGCGGGAGACACAGAAGCAGCAAAAGAGAAAGATCCCTCTACCTTACTTCAAGAACCCATGATCAAAGAAGCC
>JAUVCL010000070.1 GCA_030595845.1 Campylobacterota bacterium | reverse complement strand
TTACTAAAAATATTGATACAGCCTTACTGGCAGTTAAACGTCTCAACGGCACTGCTGTCATGGTGAATGACCATACGGCATTTAGGGTTGACTGGATGCCTTTTGGCGGGGCCAAAGCCTCTGGTCTAGGGTTGGGTGGTATTTCTTATTCAATGGAAGAGATGAGTAAAGAAAAATTAATGGTGATCAAGTCTTCGGTCTTATAGATAGCTTTCATTATTGAAAAAAGCAAAGGAATTAAATACTTTTCACCCAACTAACCATTGCTTCCTGTGCTTGTGGATTTGGGGCATCCATAAAACTTACTACAAAAGTATCTTTATATTCAAGCACACCTATAGAACGTGGTCGTAAAGCCAACATAGAGGCATTAGGTAACTGCTTTCCAAAACAAAAAATGATATTTTTCGCATCTAGAATTTCTTCATTTATCTCACCCTCAGCTAAGCTTTTTGTATGTGTATAGTGATCAAAAATACTAATGTAAGTAGCCACAGGATGCGCATTAATTTTTTCTTTTAACTCATTCAATATCTCATTTACCGTTGTATATTTGATCTCATTTTTTTGAATGATTAACTCATTAACCGGGTATTTTCCCATAACTGTTACGTGTTTCATTTTATTCCATTTAAGTATATTTTTTGTAATAATATCTTATTGATATGAAATTATTGCTATGAAAATTAAAACTCCACAGCTTAAGTGTTAGTATTAAACAATAGATAAATCTAGAAGGTACAGCATGAGACCTTAACTTTTTATACTTGTGACGATTACTTTGAAGTTTATTTTATACGAATTTCATATATGCATTACACCTTACAAAGGTGTAACGAGAAAATCAAAACTCTATTGAATTGCTAGATGAAAGTGAATAAAATAGAGTTGTTTAGGCATCTATCGAGAGGTTTTATAATTCTTTAAAGTTTATTAATGTAGAATGATGGAAAGGGTACACAGAAGTATGAAGAATGCTAGTTCTTCATACCTTGTGAGATTTCTCAATCTGTGTTCTTTGTCTTTTTATTCTCTTTATAATTAAGCCACATAATCGTAACTTTTATTACTCCAAGAATTAAAGCGAATGCTGAAAACCATGTCTCCATCATATACCCTTTGCTCTAGATTTTTACCACCCACATATAAATGCCAAGCCCAAACCCTAAATAGAACAAAAAGTGAACACTACCCCATTACCTAAAAGGGTACAGTACATTATAACTCGGTCTTTGTAGATGAGATAAAAATATGGCATATTGACATGTTTTTTTGTTATGAAATTTATGAAGAGTTTCTCGTGTAGGATAATGCATGATTTAAGATTTAGTTTTAACCCTTAATATTATGTGGGAAATTCTTCAATTTCATGAGCGTTTCCTGCAGCAAATTTTTTGCTCGTTCAAAAGCTCCAGCTGTTGAACTCCTATCATAATACAAGCAATAAAACCAAACTCATAGTATAAAAAATACTATACTAAAAATGATATTTCTAGAAGAAAGAAGATTATAAAGATCTAAAGTCTGATAATAAGTTTAGTAGCTGGAGCTATTAAACTAGCAAAAATGTCTTGATATCGATAAAAAATATTCTGACTACGGTAATAAAACTCCACACCCAATCCACACCTCTAGTGTTATCATAAACAATAAATAACCCTACGGAGGTATGTGATGGCTCTTTTACTCTTGGTGATTGTAGTTGCAATAGGATTAGCGTTTTTTGCTGCTCCTTTGTGGGTTTGGTTTGTCGCTGTCGCTTTGTTTTTGCTAGGCTGTGGCGTGTCTTATTTCTGGTTTGTACCTCTTGCACTTGTTGCTGTAGTCTTTCTACATAAACCAACACGTGTCAAACTCATCACTCAAAATCTCTTTAAATTCATTGAAAAAAAGGGCTTACTCCCTAAAATATCAGACACAGAAAAAATAGCTTTGAGAGCAGGGGATGTATGGGTAGAAGGTGAACTTTTTTCTGGTAAACCTGACTTTAAAAAAATATTTGAAAATCCCTATCCTAGGCTAACAGAAGAAGAACAAGCCTTTATAGACAATGAAGTGAATGAAGTATGTGCAATGACTTCTGACTGGGAAGTGTTTGAGAGTAGAGACTTGCCAGAAGAAGTATGGAAGTATATCAAAGAGAAAAAGTTTTTTGGAATGATCATTCCAAAAGAGTATGGTGGACTTGGTTTTTCTGCCTATGGACACTCCTGCGTTATAGAAAAATTGGCATCACACTCACAAGTTCTTGCGATTACGGTAATGGTACCCAACTCTCTTGGACCTGCTGAACTGCTTTTACACTATGGGCTTGATACTCAAAAAGACTACTACTTACCCAGACTTGCAGACGGACGTGAGATCCCATGTTTTGCACTGACAGAACCCGAAGCAGGGTCCGATGCAGGAGCCATACAGTCTGATGGTGTGGTCTTTAAGAATGATGAGGGTGAAGTGAAGATAAGGTTGAACTTTGATAAGCGTTACATTACACTCTCCTCTATAGCAACAGTGATAGGTTTAGCTTTTGTACTCAAAGACCCTCAAAATATTTTAGGTGAGGGTAAGGAGAGAGGTATTACCTGTGCACTTGTTGATGCCAAAAAAGAAGGTGTTGATCAGACACAAAGACATGATCCGCTTAATGTACCTTTTGTGAATGCACCACTTCTTGGCAAAGATGTCATCATTGGCTTAGATGATGTCATCGGTGGAGAGTCAGGTTTAGGCAATGGTTGGCGTATGCTCATGGAGTCTTTAGCTGTAGGACGTGGAATATCACTTCCGTCTACAAGTACAGGTGGATCTAAACTTGCTACGTATGTCTCTTCTACGTATTCTGTAGTGCGGTATCAGTTTGGACTGAGTATATCGAAGTTTGAGGGTATAGCGGAAGTCTTAGGACGTTTGGGTGCGAGTACATATGTGCTCGACGCAGCAAAAACTTTTACACTTGGGGCTATTAATGCAGGTAAAAAACCTGCTGTTGCCAATGCCATTATGAAGTATCATAGTACAGAAATGTTTAGAAAAAATGTGATGGATGCTATGGATATACAAGGGGGTGCAGCCATTTCCAGAGGTCCGAGAAACTTACTGGCACATGCCTACTTTGGTGCACCCGTTGCCATTACCGTTGAGGGTGCAAACATTATGACACGTACGCTCATTATGTTCGGGCAGGGAATGATACGCTGTCATCCTTACGCATATGCACAGATAGAAGCACTTGAAGCAGGAGATGTGAAAGCCTTTGATACCTTACTCTTTGCACACATAGGGCATGTGGTACGAAATAAAGCCAGATATTATGTGCTGGGCATTACCCGTGGTTATGTCCATGTGAGTACTTCTAAAGGCAAAGCCGGACGTTATGAGCAAAAACTTGCCTGGGCATCTGCGAAGTTTGCCTTTCTTTCTGATATAGCATTGGGACTGATGGGTGCATCACTTAAACGCAGAGAGTCTGTTTCGGGCAGGTTTGGAGATATTTTGGCACAAATGTTTTTTATTACCGCGGCATTAAAACGTTATGAAGAAGAAGGCAGACAAAAAAGTGATGTAGTATTTTTAGAGATAGCAGTAGAGGATGCTTTTGGTAAGATAGATGTGGCTTTTAGAGGAATACTTAAAAACCTTATGCCAGGAATCATGGGTATACCGTTTAGATTTCTTGGCTTTGTATCACGTATCAATCCAATGGGTAAAACTATCAAAGATGCAAGTCTTCATCATATCGCCACATTGCTGTGTGAAGATGACAAGATAAGAGAGCGTGTGTGTTCAAACATTTATATGGGTGAACGTCCAACACAGCTTTTGGAAGCAACACATGCCATGCAGGAGATAAAAGAACTGCTTGATAGAGAAAAAAAAGAAGAACGATTAACCCAGAGTGAGAAAAAACAACTCCAGGAAGCAAGGGTCTTACAGCATGAGATCATCACGGTAGACGCTTTTAGTCATGATGATTATTTTAGAAGAAAAACCCAAAAGGCTTAAGTATGCGTATGGCATTTGCATTTTCATCACTTGTTATAGGTTTGGTGAGAAAGCTTTCTGGCGCTAATATCACCATATCTGGAGAAGCATTACCCGAGTCTCCTGTCCTTTTTGTTGCAAACCACTTTACACGATTTGAAACATTTGTAGTACCCCATATGCTCTATAAAGAATATGGACGTGTTTCCCGTTCTTTAGCAGATGATGATGTATTTGTAGGTCTCTTGGGCAAATATATGTCTTGGGTTGGAACGATATCTAACAAAAACAAGGCACGTGACTGCATCATTGTGGAAGATCTTCTTTCCGGGAAGTCTGACTGGGTGATATACCCTGAAGGATATATGGTGAAAAACAAAAGAATCACCTTTGATGAGGGTGAATTCTGTACCCATTCACCAGAGTATGAAGGTCCCATACACACGGGTGCTGCAGTGATGGCACTAAAAACAAAGATACTCCAAATAAGAGCAAAAATAAAAAAAGATGATGCGCTGAAAGAATTTTGCTCTGCTATGGAGTTAGACAGTGAAAAAATAGACACAGCGTTAAATATTAAAGTAGTACCTGTCTCTATTACCTATTATCCCATAAGACCTGGGAAAAACCGTTTTCTAGTTTGGATCGACAGTATGGTGCATCAGCGGGATAGAAGACTTTTTGAAGAACTTGAGATAGAAGTAAATCTTTTGATGGATGCACATATGAATATACGTTTTGGTAAGGCTATAGAACTCGATAGCTATGTCGAAGACATCATGAGTGAAGAAGGTGGTATTTACGATAAAGAGAGAGTCGATCGTTTTATAGACACAAAACGTAAAGTGCTTACCAATACTATGATGAAACGGGTCTATTCTCAAATGCAAATACATTTTGATCATATCTTTCTTTTGTCTTTGGTAACCATGCCAACGGTGAAGGTTTGTCCTTCCTATTTGAAAACACTTATTTATAAAAATGTCCGTTCATTGAGACTGTTTGATGATTATAATCTTCATAATGAACTAAAAGAAGATCTGTTTAAACTCATACTTGATGACAATTATGAACCCTTCAGATCAGCAATTGAAATAGCGATCAAACAGCAGATACTTTATCTAGACAGTGATGGGGAGTATCTCTTTGACAGATCTTTACTTGAAAAAGAGTATCCATTTCATAAAGTGAGGGTTAAAAATACCATGCAAGTCATTTTAAATGAGATCAAATGGCAAGAGCCCATCGTTGAGATGGCAATATCAAACAGTAAATACACAGAAGAAGAGTTAAAAGAAGATAACTTCAACCATTTACGCCAAAGAGAATGGGAGTATTTTGAAGAAGAATATAAAGAGTATAGAAGTCACTCACCCACTTCCGAAGACAAAGGTGCTCCTATTGTCCTTTGTGATGATAAAAATGATGTAGGTGTGGTCTTCTCTCATGGATATATGGCCGCACCTAAAGAGATACAAACCTTAGCGGAGTATTTATTTAGTAACGGAATTAATGTTTATGTACCAAGACTTCGTGGGCATGGAACAGACCCTGAGGCATTGAAAAACGTAAGTGCTCAGGACTGGGATACAGACTTTGAACGTGCATTTACTGCTATGAGACAAGTGTGTGACAAAGTTTTCATTGGTGGTTTTTCTATGGGGGGATTACTGGCACTTGATCATGCAGCACAACATAAAGTAGACGGTGTCATAGCCTTAAATTCTGCACTTAAGCTACACGATCTACGGGTTTCTTACGTTGTACCGACTTTACATTTTTTTAATGAAATGATAGCCTATCTAAATGCAAAAGGTATTAATGAATGGATAGACAATTCACATACAGAAAATCCTTCAGTAAACTATCTGAAGCATCCACTCGCTTCCGTAGCACAGATGGAAAAGCTCATGAGTCAAGTGCAAAGTGTACTGAAAAATATTAAAGCACCCATACTTATCATCCAGGGAGATAATGATCCTATAGTCAAACGAAAAAGTGCCCGACTCATCTATGACAAAATTAAGTCAAAAGATAAAAAATTACTTCTACTTCCAAGAAAAAAACATGGCATACTGGCTGATGAGGGCTTTACTGAAGTGTTTGAAGCGATCAAGAATTTTATATCAAATCATACCCCAAAGTAAAGGTAAGGAGAGTAGAAGTTGGAATAAGCTTCCTATACTTTATATCTAAATTTATGATATTATAAAGATAACAAATATGAATATAGTTTGTAATAAAATTTTGATTAAAGGGTTGTATCGTATGAAAAAAATAAAAAGAATTCTTGTTGGTATTGATGTTTTAGAAAAATCAGATAATGTTTTAAAGAGAGCATGGGACATTGCTAGGGAAAATGAAGCTGAACTGTTTATCGTTCATGCTGTAGAAACGCCTTGGTTATCTGTACCAAGCTATTTTGGTTCAAAAGAGTTTGACATTGATATCAAAGGGATCAGTAAGACGATAGAAAAAAAGCTAAAAGTTTTGAATAGGGATAAGAAAGTACCTTATTTCATTTATGTGAAAGAGGATGATGCGGATGATCTGATATTGTGTGCAGCAAAATGGTCCAAAGCAGATATGATGGTATTGGGAGCGCACAGTAAGACAAAAAGTAAAAAAAGATTTTTGGGAAGCATAGTACAAAAAGTAGTACATCAAAGTCATTTACCTGTGTTGGTCGTAAAAAACAATGCAGCACGAGCTTATAAAAATATAGTAGCGCCAACAGACTTTCAAATGCAATCAAAACAGAGTATTTTATTTGCAAAAAAAGTTTTCCCAACTTTAAAAATAAATATTGTAAATGCTTTTCAAACGGTTTATGCCATGGAAGCACCTTATGCCACTATGGGTCCTGAGATTTCAGAATATAACAATGTGGCTCTATCTTCTGCTAAAAAAGAGATGAAAAAGTTTATAAAAGAAGTTTCTGTCAAAATAGGAGAGGTCATAGACGATGAATTAGACTCTAAAGCAGCATTGGTAAAATATACCAATAAAGATCGCTATGACCTGGTGGTTGTAGGTTCTCGTGGTACTTCAGGTTTTAAAGCATTATTAGGAAGCGTAGCAACTTATATTTTAAGAGAGACAACGAGTGATGTGTTGATATATGTGCCATAGAATTTAATTTATGTAAAAGAACACTTTTTTAAGTCTCTATTTATGTTTCTAAAAAGTCGGTAAAAACACCATTAACACCCCAGTCAAATAACTCCTTTTTCCGCTTTGTTTTATTGACAGCAAAGACATTGACAAAGAAACCGGCTTCTCTTAAGCTTGATACTGTTTTTTGGTTTGTAATCATATCTTGAGGATGATAAGCATCCACATGCAAAGTATGAAGATAATCGATGAGCATATTTGGATGTTGGTACTTTTGTAAAGCGGCTGTAGGTATTTTGGGAGAGCGTTTTTTACACATCGAAAGATAGGGGTGGTAAAAGGATGATATCAGTATCAAATGCTCAGTTTGCGTTTTACTGATCATATCGATTATGATATCAACAACTGTAACATCTTTAAAAGAACTAGACATATCTTTGATCTCTATATTTAAAAATTGGTGATTGTCTTTGACAAATGATAGTGCTTTCCCCAAAGTAAGAAGCGGCTTATATTTATGATTAAACCAGCTGCCAAAATCGAGGCTTTGAAGTTCTTCTTCTGTAAAATCAGAGACTTTCCATGGTGATCGATTTTTAAACTTCTCTATTTTTGATACATTTGAGGTTCGTTCAAGTGTATCATCATGTATGATAACTGGCACCAAATCTTTTGTAAGCTGTATATCGATCTCAATAAAGTCACATTTACCGATACTTGATACAAGAGCACTTAAGGTATTTTCCGGTTTTTGTGAGCGATCACCTCTATGTGCTGCGATAAGGTTTGGTTTTTTAAAAAGTTTTAAAAAGTTCATAATCTTTATTTTATCCATATTTTATAGCACTTGACTTTTTTTCTCCTTATTGGCTATTATTCAGAAGGCTCTATAGATATCTTTAAGACTGAATTAACAGGTGGATAAGATGAAACGGTTACTTTCTTTATTACTTCTGATACTTTTACCACTCTTCGCTACTCCTCCTACGATCATTAAACTAGAGATAAAAGGTACGATTGGTCCAGCTAGTAGTTACTATTTAAAAGAGGGTATGAGAACTGCAATACAGCAAAATTCTCAAATGATGCTGATAGAATTGGATACTCCAGGAGGTCTTTCGAGCTCCATGAGGGAGATGATACAGGAGATCACAAACAGTACTTTCCCTGTTATCATGTATGTCTCTCCTAAAGGTGCACGTGCAGCCAGTGCAGGCACCTATCTTCTTTATGCTTCCCATGTGGCAGTCATGGCACCTGGAACCAACCTTGGTGCGGCAACACCTGTTAATTTGATGCCCACACCAAAAATTCCAGATTTAAATACCTCTGCTCCTTCTACACTTGAAAAAAAAGCGATTAATGATGCTATGGCCTATATTAAAAGTCTGGCTGAGTTGAATGACCGTAACGTCTCTTGGGCACTGGAAGCTGTAAAGGAAGCCAAAAGTATCTCTGCCAAAGATGCTTTACGTTTTGGTGTCATTGAGCTAATGGCTGAAGATACCCATGAACTACTGGAAAAACTTGAAGGTAGAAGTGTGACTGTCTCTGGCAAAAAGTTGATACTTAGAACCAAAGGTGCTCTGATACAAACTTTTGAGGCAGATTGGAAAACCCAGTTTTTGTCTATTATCACCAATCCCAATATTGCTTATATTTTTCTACTTATAGCCATTTACGGTATCTTTTTTGAGTTAATGAATCCAGGGGCTATATTCCCCGGAGTCATAGGAGTGATAGCTGGGGTGATCGCACTTTATGCGTTGAATATGATCCCATTTAATTATGCTGGACTGTTGTTAATCATTTTGGGCATTGCCTTTATGGTTGCAGAAGTGCTGATTGTCGGATTTGGTATTTTGGGTATTGGCGGTGTTGCTGCTTTTGCCTTTGGGTCACTGTTGCTATTTGATGCTGAAACGCTTGGAAGCGGAGTCTCTATTCCTCTGATCATTGCTTTTTCTCTGGTTTCTTTGGGATTCTTTATCTTTGTTTTACGGTTTCTACTGCATTCCAGATCGTTAAAAGTAGTTACGGGAATGGATGAAATGGTCGGTGCCACAGCCGAAGTACTTGAATCGATGAAAAATGAATACCGTGTCCGCTGTCATGGCGAGATATGGTATGCAACATCAGATGTAGTGCTTGAAGTTGGTCAAAACGTACGTGTAGAGAGTCTATCTGGCTTGGTACTACATGTAAATCCAATGAAGGAGTAAATTATGTTACCTGTTATACCCATGACCGGACTTTATATTGCACTGTTAGTGCTTGTCATCTTAGTGGCTGCCATACGAATTTTACGGGAATACCAGCGTGGAGTAGTCTTTACTCTTGGCCGTTTTACCGGAGTAAAAGGTCCGGGACTGATCATTTTGATACCGGGTATCCAACAGATGGTACGTGTAGATCTTCGTACTATCGTTCTGGATGTTCCGACACAGGATGTTATTTCGCATGATAATGTCTCTGTACATGTTAATGCTGTGGTCTATTTTCGGGTGATAGATCCTGAAAAGGCGATTATACAGGTGGAGAATTTTTATGATGCTACCAGCCAGCTTGCTCAGACAACCCTGCGTTCTGTGTTGGGTGGACATGAACTCGATGAAATGCTTGCTGAACGTGAGAGACTGAACTCTGATATCCAGCAGATACTGGACAAGCAGACAGATACTTGGGGGATCAAGATATCCAATGTTGAGATCAAACATATTGACCTTGATGAGAGTATGGTACGGGCTATTGCTAAACAAGCAGAAGCAGAGCGGGAAAGACGTGCCAAAGTGATCAACTCTAAAGGTGAACTTGAAGCCAGTGAAAACCTTCTTGCCGCAGC
>JAUVCL010000082.1 GCA_030595845.1 Campylobacterota bacterium | reverse complement strand
ACACTTTTGATAAGCTCTGTCAAACGTTTAAGTGCCTCATCTCTGTTTTGTTCCTGGCTGCGATGCTGTTGTGATTTGATGACAATGATGCCCTCTTTGGTAATGCGCTTATCTTTAAGCGCGAGAAGCTTCTCCTTGTAAAAATCAGGCAGTGACGAAGCGTTAATATCAAAACGCAGATGGATCGCTACGGAAGTCTTGTTGACTTTCTGACCACCGGAACCCTGCGCACGGATAGCTTCAAAGGTGATTTCATTGTCATCTAGAGAAACATTGTTTGAAATTTTTAGCATAGAATCTCCTTTTTAAACCAAACTAGCCCATTCGACTTTTATAACCTCAGCAGTTATTCATATTAACTTCTAGAATTCTATTACCTTACTTACAGTTAAACTTTCGATTCAACCTCATAATCCATATTTAATATCCATGGATTATATGAGGGTGCATCCATATTATCTTCATTTTTTGTCCGTTTCAATACACTGTAATGTATTACAGGTTTTCCATGTGATTCATTGTTCCATGTTCTTTTTTCTTGTTTATAGAATTTTGTCCAAAATGTATCTCTGGAATTATGCATTGTACCGTTTTGATCGGGTGTTATTGTAACTTTATGCTTAGGATAAATTTTGAGTCCCTTTGATTTTGCTTCATCTATCATCCACATAAAGGGAATATCGGACAGCGTATGTTCTTTATAGCCACCTCCGACATCTGTATGCATACCACAAAACCATACTTGTTTCATAGTTTGGCCTTTATCTTTATTGGTTAATTCTTTATCCCAAACTCGAGGGTGGAAAGTGAGTCTTTCATCATCGATAGCCAATGCGTGACGTCCATGCAATACAGATTCACAAAGCTTAAGGTTATGAAAACTGTGTTTAAAAAATGGTATTTTATCTACAACCATATCCAGAAACTTATTTGGTACACCTAATGCAGAGACCGTATCCCAGACACCAAGAAACTCCACCATTGTCCACATGGTGTGATGTCGTTTTACGAATTCATTTGCCAAAGTTTCTCTTTTTTTTTCATCATCTATGCTATAAATTTTGTAAGCTTCCTTAATGAGTTCTGGTCTAGATTTTGGGAGCATACCAAAAAGATGAATAAAACCAGACAAACTTCTTACAGTAGTTGCACCACGACTAAATCCTAAAAGAAAGATCTTATCTCCAGCATTAAAATTGTCAAATATAAATTCGTAACATTCCATAATATTTTTAGAAATCCCGACTCCAAAAGCACCACCGGACAGTTTTCTCCATCCTGTACCAAGACCTCTATCGTAAAATGCTATCTGTTTTTTTGTACGATCCTCTACCATATTAAAGAGTTTGTAAACATTAGTATTATGTCTTTTACCACCCTCTTGCCCAGTACCATCAGAAAATATCACTATATTTTTACCCATTTAAATTCCTCCCATTTTTATCTACTATGCCTTTTTGAGATTTACAGACCCAAAGCTTTTTTCTTATATTTTAGAACCCGTCCATTATCATCTGCAAGATATACATTTCCTTTATTATCAAAAGCAATGCCTTCCCATGCACCCTTTGCTAATTTAACTTTCTTCACACGTTTCTTTTTATCAAGATCATACTTGATCAAAAGATCTTTTTTGTCACTCACCATATAGAGCGCATTATTATGATAAGTCAATCCTGCTATATCAGCCACATCCACCTCAATTATATCAAGCACTCTTCCCGGATAAGGTGTCAATTTAACCACAGCAATGAAAGAATTCTTTTTCTTTTTTGATTGTTTTGCCAGATAAATTATATTACCTACTTTAGCGATCCCTTCTATCCCTGCTTTTTTATCAAAAAGAGCTAAATTCTTTCCTTCATAAAAAGAATCTACAATCACTTTTTTCTTTTTATCACTCTCTCTCTCGACAATTAAAAGCCCTTTGTCCTCACGCACAAAAATGATCTGTTTATCTTCACACACCACACCTTCAAGGTCATACTTTCCCAACTTTACTTTCTGAAGGATCTTCCCCTTAGTATCGATCTCATAATAAGTCCCTTCATCATTTACAACGATGAGGGTATCGGTATTAGTACAGTAACTAATGCCTGAAGCTTCTGGGATCTTTACGATGACATTTTCATCACTTTGACCACAAGAAGTCAACAGTACTGCCATCACTATTAAAAAATTATATCTCATATTTTATTTTCCATATTCGCTACCTAGTTTTAAAAGGTTATCATTAATATGATACTTTTTAAAAGCAACATCTTCTATATTTTTATGATGAAAGCCACAACCACTATAACAGACCACAGAACTTTTCTTCCCTTCAAGCAAACCATCTATAGCATATGTCACAAAATGAAAAGCCATGAGACGGTCATAGACAGTTGGATTACCCCCGCGTTGTATATGTCCCAAAACCATGATACGAGACTCTATGCCTATCTCATCTTCAAACCACTGGGCAACCTCTTCGGTATTCTTCAAAGCTTCAGAAACAACCGCGATAAAATACTCTCTTCCCTCTTTGATCTGTTTTTGAAAATTATCTTTATACCTATTCAGGTCATGCGGTATTTCCGGTATCAGACACATCTCTGCGCCAGAGGTAAGTGCGGAAACAAGTGCCAGGTAGCCACACTCTCGTCCCATGGCTTCTATCACAAAAGCCCGTTTAAAAGAAGAAGCTGTATCACGTATGGAGTCTATGGCATATTTGATGACATTAAGTGCTGTATCTACACCTAAACAGTACTCCGTTCCTGCAATATCATTATCGATAGTCGAAGGTATCCCTGAAAAACATACCTCTGTACCCTCATCACTCAGTTTTTGCATTCCCTTAAATGAGCCATCTCCTCCCAAAACAACCACATAAGCTATATGATGTTCTTTAAGATTATCAAGGGCTTGTTTTCTATAGCCCTGCTCCATAAAACGCGTGGAACGTGAAGTCTTTATTTTCGTACCCCCACGCGAAATGATACCGGCAACATCACTGTAGTTCGCACGATAAATGTTATTGTCTATGAGACCCTCAAAACCATTATTTACAAAATACGGTGTAAGGCCTTTTGCGATGCTGTACTCGACAAAACGTTTGAGTGCGGCATTCATGCCTGAGACATCACCGCCAGAACAAAGTATGGCTATATTTTGCATAAGTCACCTTTTAATAAAAATTAATAAATTATAGCACGAAAAGTATGCAAAGTAATTCATTCAAAAAAAATGTATAATATTGTTAGAGGTATCAAGATGAAAAAAGAGTCTATTGAACTAGGTCAACTTAAAAATATTATAAGTGGAACCTCTTATGAAGTCGCAGAAGAGGACAAAAACTTTCTCTACTCTGATCCAGCCAGAGGTGTAAGACTACAGCTTGATTATCTCAAAGCAGAAGTAAAGATGCGGGAAGAAGGCATTGATCATACAATTGTAGTCTTTGGCTCTGCGCGTACTCCTGAAGAGAGCCCATACTATGAGGATGCCCGTCACTTTGGACAGCTGGTGGGTAAAAGTGGTAGAAATCCTGAAGATTGCCATGTCACACTCATGACAGGTGGTGGTCCAGGCATCATGGAAGCAGCAAATCGTGGAGCATTGGATGTGGGGGCTAAGTCCATTGGGCTGAACATTGAACTTCCCCATGAACAGTTCCCAAATCCTTACATCACACCTGAACTCTGTTTCCAATTTCGCTACTTTGCCATACGTAAACTGCATTTTATCCACAGAGCTAAAGCTCTGGTTATCTTTCCTGGCGGATTTGGAACCTTAGATGAACTCTTTGAGATACTCACACTCATTCAAACAAGGAAAAGTCCTTCAATCCCTGTTATTTTAGTCTCTAAATCCTATTGGAAAAGAGTCATAGATTTTGATTTTTTAAGAGAAGAAGATGTCATTGATAATAATGATATGAAAATGTTCACGTATGCCAATAATGCACAAGAAGCCTGGGATAAAATTATTCTTTGGCATGAGATCGAGGGATCACCACTTTTTTAATAAGGGTGCCCAGACATAATAAGGAAAAAAATGTACACAAATGAAGATTTAAAAAATGCAGTTAACAAAGGTATTTTTACACAAAGTGATGTAGAAAAGTTTCGTTCATACATTTCAGAGGCACACAATAGTCCTAGTGTAGATGAAGAAAACTTCAGACTTATCTCTGGGTTCAATGACATCTTTGTAGTCATCGCATCCATACTTTTACTGCTTTCTGCTTCATGGGTCACGTATGATATCCACCCTTTACTCTCAGCTATAGTAGTTGCAGGACTCTCTTGGGGACTTGCAGAATTTTTTGTACGCAAACGTAAAATGTCTCTGCCCGCCATAGTGCTGCTTATTTCCTTTGTTGGCTCTGTGTTTATAGGTGTTTCCCGACTCTTTGAGAGTACAACAGAGTTTTCACTCATGGTCTCTGCGGCAGCCACTATCGTAGCCGCGTTCATTCACTGGAAACGTTTTACTGTTCCCATTACTGTGGCAGCCGGTGTTTTGGCACTTGTTGTCTTTCTTATTACCATGTTTCTTTATACCTCTGAACATATTGCCGATTATATTGAGTATGTTTTATTACTCTTAGGTATCAGTACCTTCCTCATAGCTATGTACTGGGACGCTTCAGACACCAAACGTATCACCCGAAACTCAGATGTAGCTTTCTGGTTACACCTGCTTTCCGCACCGCTTATCATTCACCCGATATTTTCAATCTTAGGTATATTTTCTGAACATTCAGGTAATGAAACCATACTGATCATCATACTTCTATACTTTGTGCTTTCAGCTATCTCTTTGATCATAGACAGACGTGTCTTTATGGTCTCATCTTTAGTCTATGTACTGTATGCACTCAACACCCTATTTAAAACCTATGGCATAGAAAACAACAGCTTTGCCCTAACAGGCATACTCATAGGTTTTTCACTCCTCATGCTCTCAGGCTACTGGTCAAAGGCAAGAAGCATACTACTCAAGTTCGTACCTCCGTCCATCCAAAAGAGAGTACCTTTGGCATCATAACTCAGTTTTCGCATATTAGATTATATGATGGTCTTAAAATGAGAAAAAGAGTAGATTATTCCCATTCATTAATAGTATACATCACACTTTCAGAAAACATATAGTCTGTTTCTTTGGCTCGCGCATGGCACGTTATACAGGATTTTATTTTGCCCTGATACCATACTTCCATTCCGCTCTCATCATAAACGCCATACCACCAATCAGCATTGTCCGGGTCATAACCTTTTTTCATTTTTATCATAATGGTCAATTTGGATGTTTCAGAGCGCTCTTGGTCAGAATAAATTGGTTTCAAAACAATGGAACCCACGGGAAATAAACGCCACTTTTGGATATAAGCCTTTTTAGCCAGTTCATTAACATAGATATCAACCCATGCTCGGTGTGAACCAGATGCTATTACTTCTGTATTGAGTTTATGCAGGTTTTTCCAACGTGGAAAGGTAAATTGGTTATCTGCATTGGAGGCAGACAAACCGAGCATAAACACCATACTAAGTATCAAAATACTTGTTAAAACTAATTTCTTCATAACTTTTCCTTTCGTACTAAATTATAGAGATCATTCCTTTTTTTGATTACAATTATAGTAAAGGTGTATGTAAAGGGTGTGCAAAATTCATAGTTATAATTTTATTTATATCTCTTTTATATCCTCGCATCACGGTATAGTAGCTTTCCATAAAACAAAAAGCACCATTACGCTATAATCGCGACAATATATAAATACATAGGAACAAACTATGAGCGAAACAACAGAAAAAAAAGCAACTTATAACCCAAAAGAAGTAGAAGACAAGTACTATGCACTCTGTGAAGAACGTGGTTACTTTGAGATAGAGGGGAACAAGAACATCCAGGAAGAAGGCAAAGATGGCAAAATAAAAACCTTTTCCATTATGATGCCTCCTCCAAATGTTACTGGTTCATTGCACATTGGTCATGCACTAACCTTTACTCTCCAAGACATCATCACACGTTATAAGCGTATGGACGGGTTTAAAACACTTTGGCAACCGGGAACTGACCATGCGGGTATCGCGACTCAGAACATCGTAGAGAAACAACTTATAGCTGAAGGTACGACAAAAGAAGCATTAGGACGTGAGAAGTTTTTAGAGCGTGCCTGGTTACAAAAAAAGACCTCTGGTGGGAACATTGTACATCAGATGAGAAAACTAGGTGTTACTCCAGCATGGAAACGTGAACGTTTTACCATGGATGAAGGACTTAAAGAAGCTGTGAAAGAAGCCTTTGTTTCACTCTTTAATGAAGGTCAGATCACTCAAAATACTTACATGGTAAACTGGTGTACACATGATGGTGCACTTTCAGACATCGAAGTAGAACATGAAGAAGTAAACGGTAAGTTCTACACGATGATCTATAAATTTGCAGATGGTTCAGGAGAGCTTGAAGTAGCAACGACTAGACCAGAGACCTACTTTGGAGATACTGCGATCATGGTTCACCCTGATGATACACGTTATGCAGATATCGTAGGAAAAGAAGTACTTCTGCCACTCACAGACAGAACCATTAAAGTCATTACCGATACACATGTAGACATGGAATTTGGAACGGGTGTGGTAAAAGTAACACCTGCACATGATCAAAATGATTACGCTGTAGGAAAAAGACATGACCTTGAGTTCATTAAAGTATTTGATGAAAAAGGGATCTTAAATGACTACTGTGGAGAGTTTGCTGGACTTGAGCGTCTTGAAGCCCGTCCTGTCATTGTAAAAGCACTTGAAAATGCAGGATACATTGTTAAAATTGAAGAGCATGTACATCAGGTAGGTCACTGTTACCGATGTAAGAATATTGTAGAACCTTTTATCTCTACGCAGTGGTTTTTAAGTGAGAAGATCGCTGAAAACTCCATAAAAGAGACTAAAAAACATAACAACTTCCACCCTGCTCACTGGATAAACTCATACACAGCATGGATGGATGAGCTTCGTCCTTGGTGTATATCTCGTCAGCTTTGGTGGGGACACCGAATTCCTGTCTTTACCTGTGATGACTGTGGTCACACATGGGCAGATAAAGCAGATGAGCCTGATGGCTGTCCCAAGTGTGCGAGTAAAAAACTGACACAAGATCCTGATGTTCTAGACACATGGTTCTCTTCTGCACTGTGGGCAATGTCTCCACTGGGCTGGGGAAACAACGGGAAGCTTCCTGAACTTTATAATGATTCAGATATGGAAGACTTCTATCCAAATAGCCTATTGATAACAGGTTTTGACATCATGTTCTTCTGGGTAGCAAGAATGATGATGATGGGAGAACACTTTAATAAAGGGCAACTTCCATTTAAAGACTTTTATATGCACGCACTGGTAAGAGATGAAACGGGCGCAAAAATGTCAAAGTCAAAAGGAAATGTCATTGACCCTCTTGATATGGTTGAAGAGCACTCTGCAGATATCATCAGATTTACATTGGCATATTTGGCTGTACAGGGTCGTGACATCAAGTTAGGGGCTAAGAATTTAGATCAGTTTAGAAACTTTACCAACAAACTTTATAATGCAACAAATTACCTTCAACTCAATCACAGTACATTTAAAGACTTAAATGAAATAGAAGTTAAAACGCCACTTGGATTATATATGCAAAGCCGTTTAGGTTTGGCTGTAGAAAAAATTCGTACGGCTATAGAGTCTTATAAATTTGATGAAAGTGCAAAGACACTCTACAATTTTGTATGGAATGAGTTTTGTGACTGGGGAATTGAATACTCAAAAGCAGACAGAGAAAGCATCGTAGAATTGGGAGCTATCTTTAAAGAGACACTCAAGATGGTTTCTCCATTCATGCCGTTTATCTCTGATCACCTTTACCACAAACTCTCTGGGACAACACTTGAAGAGGGTGAATCTCTTATGGTCATGAATTTCCCAAAAGCAATACAACGAGATGAAGAAGCAGAAAAGCTCTTTGCTATCATCGAAGAGTCTATCACGGCACTGCGTCGTGCAAAAGTGGTTATCGATATGGGTAACTCTAAGATTGACAAAGCATACATTAAACTTGATGCTCCTATAGACACAGAGATGGCAAAACCATTTATTCAAAAACTTGCAAAAGTCATTGAAATAGAGTTTGTAGATGAAAAAGTAGCAGACTCTATCACTGATGTTTCAGATAATCTTGAAGTGTATTTGCCAACAGGTGAGATAGACATGACACCTATCATCACTAAACTGACACGACAAAAAGAGAAGCTTGAAAAAGAGATACAGAAATTAAACGGTATGCTGAACAATGAAAGATTTGTTGCAAATGCACCAGAAGCTGTCATTGCTGAAAATAAACAGGCACTTGAAGATGCAGAAAATAAAATGGCAAAAGTATCTACTGAGCTTGATGGGTTTGTTTCCTAATGCAAGAGATCATCAAATCGGCCTATGAAGCTCTACTTGCAAAAGAGTATGACAAAGCCTTAGAGCTCTATACTACGCTAGAAGCACAAAAAGAACCAACATCCTATTACTATCTTGGATTTCTCTACTTTAAAGGATTTGGCGTCAATCAGGATACAAAAAAAGCTTATAATTATTACTTGGAATCAGCAACAAGAGAAGTGCCTGTAGCCCAGTTTGAAGTAGCACTTATGCTTGAAAATGGCGAAGGCTGTGAGAAAAATGAATCAGTAGCATCTTTCTGGTATGAAGAGGCAGCCAAACGTGGGAACATAGATTATTTCAATAACCTTGGTGCCATGTTTAAAGAAGGTCGTGGTGTACCCCAAGACTATAAAAAAGCTTTTGTACTCTTTTCAAAAGCAGCCAACGCAAACAATGCGAAAGCACAGTTTAATCTCGGTGCTCTGTACGATATGGG
>JAUVCL010000124.1 GCA_030595845.1 Campylobacterota bacterium | reverse complement strand
AATTCAAATCAATTAGGCTATGTGGGTGCCTTTTATGTCACTTTTGCAGCGATAATGTTCTTTAAAAACTATGATTATATTGTCAATGACATTTTTTCTACACCCAGTCGCAGCATTTGGGAAGCTGTTAAAACCTATCTTTTAATACTGCTTATCATTCCCGCTATGATGGGTGCATCATTTTATATTTCCTCCTTTATGCAAGGGTATTTAGATAAAAACAGTATTACAAGTAGTATCCATATCTTTTACTTTTTACCCTATTTGATCGTTTGGATGGTATTTTATGTACTCTATCAAATGTCTGCGAACACACCTATTACTATCTCTTCAGCTATGATCTCTTCTTTTATCTCTTCCCTCATATGGTACCTTTCTAAAAGTGCTTTTGTCTTTTATGTTCTGCACAATAAAACCTATGCATCTGTCTATGGGAGTATCTCTACCATACTCTTTTTCTTTTTATGGATCTACATCTCATGGGCCATCTTTTTACATGGCTTAAAGTTTTGTGATCTGCTAAACAAAGATGAAGAGATATACCATATATAAGAAGGCCACTCCCAGCAGCAGATAAAACAGTTTTTTATGCCATATCGCTCCCAAAGAAAGCAGTATATATAGCATAACCATCCAGACAGGAAGCAACATCTCTTTAGAGAAAGAAGGCAAGTCAAACAACCAAAGTAATAAACTGTCCAGCACATTGCCTATCCCCAAAAGATGTAAGATCATGACCAAGGGGTAAAAAGGAATGAACAGTAAAGAGAGTAACGGAGATAAAAGCTGATATCCGCTTGTAACAGGAAAGATCCCATGCACAACAGGCAGCATAAACATAAAGATCCCCACAGGAATAAACACTAAGGTGATGATCCATGCCTTAAATTTTTTTGTATACTGCAACAATAGAAAGATGTAAAATACCCCTGCAACCGAAAGACCAAAACTAAGTGAAACCAACAACGAAGGGAAAAGTGCCACAAGGATGAAGACTATCGTACTTAAAAATGTAAAACTAAGCAATTCTACCCCAAATAAAAGCATCATCCAGCCCACTAGCACCATCGCATAAGAACGTAACAGTGATGGTGGAAAATCCACAAACCATACATACGCTCCCAAAAGTAGCATCGCTGCCATTCCAACATCAAACAATGCATGCCGGTAAGGAAAATAGCGTTGCTGCAAAGGTCGGTAGAGGAGTAAGATCAAACCATATACCAGTCCCCACAATATCCCCAAATGAAATCCGCTCAAAGCCACAAGATGACTCACCCCAAGCATCGCTATCTTCTCTCTTAGCTCTTTTTCCAAAGGTGTCGCAAAAAAAATGGCATTATAAAAAGATTGTAAAGAAGTTGATTCATGTTGAGAGGCTACTTTATTCAGTAACTCATCTTTAAAAGTAATAGGGAGAGAATACTGTTCTTTAATACGGCTTTTGACATAAAACGTACCTAAATACGCTTGAAATGAAATGCTCTTGTTGGGAAAAATCTGCACACGTAAACGCATGTTCTGAAAATCATCTTTAGCATGATTCGTGGTATAAAAAGTAAACCCCTCATCACTTTTAAGTTTAAGAACTTGGTAACGTTTACCACTTTTTGACTTTTCATATGCATTCAGTACTGTTACATAGGTATAGTAAAAAGGCTTTGAAACAAAGCTTTTATACGTGTTATATTCAATAAAAAGCCGAAGGCATATGATGACTGATAAAACAACGATAAACCAGACAAACGTTTTCTTTTCAGGAAATAATGCTGGCTTTTCTAATTGCATACCCTATATAGTAGGAATATCGATATTGATATTTGCTTCTTGCATAGGGATATCTGCATCTTCATACTCTATCTCAAAGGCTGCGGTAGGTGAAGCATCCACAAAGCGTGTAAAGTTCTTTTGAAAAACAAGATTGACTGTACCCGTAGGTCCATTTCTCTGCTTCCCTATAATGATCTCTGCATCTTCCTCAGATTTTTTCCTAAATTCAGATTCGTATGGCTTACCTTCTGCTTTGGCTTTCATCTCTTTTTCTTTCTCCATAGCTTCACGATAGACATCATCACGATAAACAAAAAGAATAATATCGGCATCCTGTTCTATGGCTCCAGATTCACGAAGGTCAGACAACATCGGTCGTTTATTGTCTCTGCTCTCTACACCACGATTCAGCTGAGAAAGTGCAACGATAGGTATCTGTAGCTCTCTGGCTAACTGCTTAAGCCCTCTTGATATCTCAGAGACTTCCTGTTGTCTACCTTCTTTACCTTCACCAGACATCAACTGTAGGTAATCGATGATCGCTACGGAGATCTCAGGGTGTTGTGCTTTGAGTTTTCGGAGTTTAGACCGTACATGGTGGATAGTAGCATACCCTCCGTCATCCACAAAAAGTTTTTTTGATCCAAGGTCCTGCGTAGCCGCAGAAAGCTGAGACCATTGTTCATCTCTGAGATCACCTACCCTAAGTGCCTGTAAAGGAATGGATGTTTTGGCCGAAAGCATTCTTAGCATCAACTGTTCTGCCGGCATTTCAAGTGAGAAAAAAGCTACTCCCTCATTACGTTCTATAGCCTTGAGTGCCATGTTGAGTACGAGTGCCGTGTTATGTGTTACCGTCATATCCTCAAGTAAAAAAAGATGGTTTCCATCTAACGCAAAGCCATAATAATCGTCTACTTTATCAAACTCAACTTGTATCCCCGTATGCATATGTTCTCTTTTAGAAACCAAAGCCCTTGCCTGTTTTCGGGAGATTAATGTAGGTATGGTATCTAAGTGTCCTACTATGCGAACCCTATAGATATCACTCTCATATCCTATAGATTTTATAGTAGCTTTTTTCTTAACAAACGATGTTCTAAATCCAAGAGAATCTGCTAAAAACTTAACCTGTTCCGCAAGACTTTTACGTTTTTGCACTATCTCCATCACATGATATTTATCGTCATAGTAGCCATCGCTATCTAACAAACCTGCCAACAATGCCAACCTCTGTTCTTTACTAGCAGTAAGATATGCCTGTGGTATATGTTTGTTGTCTATAAGCCCTAAGATTCTAAGTTTTCCCTGCAGGGAATTACTGACATCTCTTAATGCCCCTTCTTTTTGAATGTTTGTAATACCGAACATCGTACACTTACCCATTACTTCATAGCGATGTAACTTTTTATCTAAAGTAAATGCATACTCTTGCAGATATGAAACCACTTCATCATCTTCTGTAGCGATACGCACATCAGAACTTCTACCATCTCCCAGCCATAAGCCTAAAAAATAAGGTTCGATATCCAAAACTTTTTCTTCAAACTCTACTGCAACCTTATAACCTTTATAATTAGACTTAAATTTATCACTTTTTTCTATATACTCAGAAACCTCTATATTGAGGATATCTCCATGTTTATGTTTTCCCTCATTCCTCGAACGCTTCAACGATAAAATATGAGACTTATTCACACGATAATCTATCCCTTTGTTTTGCCGTATCCAGTACATCTCTTCTTGTCCTTGAGCCAAAGAGAGTACATTACGTGGCGTAGAGTCATCACCCATAAGCCTGTCACCCACCTGAATATCTTCTACTTTCTTTAAGGTACCATCATACATCAAAACTTTTGTACCTTTACCCAAACATTTTCCCATCGCCGGTCTCGCCGCGATTATGACCAGATCCCCCTTACCAAACCCAGATGTTTTATCATTCAGGTTCTTAAACCCTGTGTCTGTACCAATAAGCTTAGAGTTTCCAAGTGATTTAAGACGCTCTATCTCTGTCATCATCGCTACAGTAATTTCATGAGATTCCCTAAAGTCATCAGAGGTAGAATTCTGCGTAATTTCATAAAGTTTTTTCTCTACCAGATTCATGACATCTTCAGCAGGCAAATCATCTTCAAGTGTTACTTTTTTGATCTCCGTTGCCAGCGTAGCCAAAGCCCTTTTACTTGACTTTGCTTTGATCTCTTTCATATAAGCAGCCGTATTGGTAATAGGGTTTGCTGAAATCAGATCCAACATCGCCACTTCATCAAATTTACCCATGCCATTTAATTTTGTACGCAAAAATTCATCATCCAGTGGTTTTTCTTCCACACTGAGTTCTTCCATAGCAGTAAATACATGCTGATGAAAAGGCAGATAAAAGTCATGTGGTTTTAACTTTGCGGCTACCTCTTCATACGTTTCGGGATCAAAAATAACGGATGAGAGTACGGCTCTTTCTATGTTTAAATTATACAAATTTTCCATTATTTATTATCCTCCGCAAACTTCTCAACTTCAGCAACAAACCTGTCAACCAACTCTGCTTCAGGAAGTCTTGCCACCACTTCACCTTTAAGCATGACCAACCCTGCACCTTTTCCATACGCTATGGCAACATCCGCATGTTTAGCTTCCCCTATAGCATTTACCACACAACCCATCACAGAAACATCCATCGGTGTTTTAATGTGTGCTGTACGTCTTTCTACTTCTGCTACGGCAGTCACAAGATCTGCTTCTATACGCCCGCATGTAGGACAGGAGATGATATTTAATCCTTCTTTGATACGTCCGGAATCTTTCAGTATCGCTTTACCGATCTTGATCTCTTCTTCCAACTCACCCGTAATAGAAACACGCATCGTGTCACCTATACCATCCAACAACAAGGCTCCCAGACCAATGGAAGATTTAATGGTCGCATGGAAAATAGTCCCAGCTTCCGTTACTCCCAAATGAAAAGGGTACTCATTTTTAGGACGTAACATTCTGTAAGCATCTACTGTTCTATCTACATCGGAAGCTTTAAGTGAGACTTTGATATCTGTAAATCCAAGATCTTCCAAAAACTTGATGTTATACTCCGCAGATGCTACCATGCCCTCAGCCGTTGCACCATACTTTTGGTCAAACTCTTTTTCAAGTGAACCTGCATTAACCCCTATACGAATAGGCAAAGATCTCTCCTGACAGGCTTTCACTATCTCTTTGATCCGAGATTTCTCACCAATATTTCCAGGATTAAAACGAATACAATCTACCCACTTAGCCGCTTCAAGTGCCAACTTATAGTTAAAATGAATGTCTGCAATGAGCGGAAGAGAAATCTGTTCTTTAATGGCTTTGAGTGCCAAGGCATCCTCCATCTCAGGAACAGCAACACGCACCATATCAGCCCCTGCAAAGTGAAGTCGATTTATCTGTTCTACCGTCGCTGCGATATCATGTGTATCAGAGTACGTCATAGACTGCACAGAAATAGGTGCATCTCCGCCTACAGCCACATCACCCACATAAATTTTTTTAGTTTTAACTCTTTCTTTCACTTTAGACCTTCGTTATAATTGTCTTATTCTACCTAAACAAAATTAACCCGTAGGGTGCGTTTGCCAACGCACCTTTTATTAGCCCTTACGGCTAATGTTTTATTTATACAAATTTTATTATGTGGTGCGTTGGCAAACGCACCCTACGTAAATTCAACCGGATCCATATCAATTTCAATTTCTCTGCAATCCACACTATGTAACGCTTTTAAGAGAGGTACTCTGCTTTTAGCTCTTAACAATATATTGAACCTATATTTATTGGCGATGCGTTCTACAGGAGCTTTACCGCTTCCTACTATTTCTATCTCTTTAAAAGCTTTGAGTTTTGTCACTGTATCTAGTGTTATCTTCCCTGCTTTACTTTCATCTTTATGTGCTACAAGTATACGTGCGAGAGAGGCAAAAGGCGGATAGTCAGCCATTTCTAAAAATGCCAGCTCATCTTTGATAAAAAGTTCATAATCAGCCAAATAGGTTTGA
>JAUVCL010000083.1 GCA_030595845.1 Campylobacterota bacterium | reverse complement strand
AAATGATAAAGATGTTCCGCGAATTAAGTGAATATGTATCCACAAAGAAAAGAACATATTTGATAGAGTATGTTTTCTTATATCGAAAAAACTGGAAAAAATTACAGATTGAAATAGAAAGATATATGGAAGATAATAAAGGTTAGAAGGAATAGTATGTTTGGATTTTTAAAACGTAAAGTAAGAGACGTAATGTCTCCGGTAGATGGTCAGATTGTAGCACTTGAATCTGTACCTGATGAAGTGTTTTCACAAAAAATGGTAGGAGATGGTGTGGCAATTATCCCCGTATCCAATCTATTCAGAGCACCCATTGACGGTGTGGTGTCAAAAATATTTTCTACCAATCATGCATACAGTATCAAAAGTTCAAAAGATTTGGAAGTGATGGTACACATTGGGTTGGAAACAGTAGCCCTTGAAGGGAAAGGATTTACCCGTATCGCGAATGAGGGAGATGAAGTGAAAGCAGGTGATGTGATCATTGAAGTCGATCTGGCTTATATTCGAGATCATGCAAAAGACATCATTACCCCTATCATTATCGCGGACGGGAGTGATGTTCAAACAATTGAAAAGAACAACATGGCTATAGTTAAAAGCCAAGATAAAATTATGGAGGTGAGCTAATGCCATTAACGGATAACATTTATTATTATATCGCGTATGGACTGATCTTGGTTATATTTTTTATTGTACTCAAAACCCCTAAAAAGAAAAAGTGACTTTAAGGAGAACATCGAAGAGAATATTTTTTTAAAATTATTTTTGTATACTGTAGTATGATGAGAATATTATTACTTGAAGATGACCGTATTTTATGTGACAGCTTAAGAGAGTTTTTAGAGTTTGAGGGCTACACGGTAGATGTGGCACATCGTGGCCCTGAAGTCTTTGACCTTACCTTTTCCCAGAAGTATGACTTGTACATCCTGGATGTGAACGTACCTGAGATCAATGGCTTTGACGTACTCTCTGCATTAAAAGAGGCAGGAGATGAAACACCCGCTATCTACATCACTGCCCTTACCGATATAAATTCCATTTCCAAAGGCTTTGCTATAGGAGCGGAAGATTATATTAAAAAACCTTTTGATCCCGAAGAACTGCTGATCCGTATTAAAAGTAAATATCAAAAAGACGATGTTTCCCTTTACATTAACGATATCGTTTATAATCCTGTAACAAGAGTTTTGCAAAAAGATGGACAAACCATAGGATTGGGAGATGTCCAGGACAGTATTTTTCATACACTTATGATTGAACAAAATAAAATTGTAGACTCTTATACACTGATGGACTTTTTGGAGAAACCTACAGCAAATGCTTTACGTGTAAATATTGCAAAATTAAAGAACAAATTGGGTATTGAGATCAAGAATATACGTGGTAGGGGGTATATGATTGAAAAGATATGAACGCGAGTCATTTCTTAAAAGTTTTTTGATATTCTTGATGCTTTTCGAAGTACTTCTGGCGATTAATTTTTGGCAAGAATATCAAGTTAAAAAAGTGGAGATTGAAGATAAAATTCATATAGAGATGAAACTATGTGCTTTTACTTTACAATGTAAAGGGCTTAAAACAGACTTTGTGGATAAGAGTGAGAAAAAAGAGGAAAATATACTTTATCAAGATGGTGATTTTTATAGCTATTTCAAGGTACCGACAGCAGATAATTATTTGATGAAAGTCATGTATTCAAGAGTAAATTATATGTTAAGAGTTGAAAAATTAGAAAAAAAACTTACTAGAAGGTTTTGGCTCTATTCTCTCTTTGCTCTGTTGATCTCTCTGTTTTTCTCTGTGTACTCACTGATGCCACTCCAAAGAGCACTGCGGCTTAATGAAGAGTTTGTGAAGGATATTCTTCATGATTTTAACACTCCTATCAGTTCTATGCTTATTAACCTAAAACTTTTTAAAAGAGAGATAGGAGATAATAAAAAAATACAAAGGCTTGAAAATAATATTCAAAGTATACTTTCGTTGCAGGATAATCTACGTATTTTTCTTAAAGGGCTACCCTCTCATTCAGAAAGCTTTTCTTTAAATGAATTGGTACAAAATCGTGTAGATTATTTTTCAGTGTTGTACTCTGATGTGAAATATACAACTTCTATAGATAAAACAATATTGCAGACCAATAAAGATGCATTCACACGTATTTTAGATAACCTTTTAAGCAATGCAGGTAAATATAATAGAGCAAATGGACAGGTGAATATTGTTTTGCAAAGCAATAGTTTAACGATACAGGACACGGGCAAAGGTATTAAACAGCCTTTAAAAGTATTTGACAGATATTATAAAGAACAAGAGAGAGGTATAGGTATAGGTTTACATATTGTGAAAAAACTTTGTGATGAATTGGTCATTCCCATCACTATACAAAGTAAAGAGGCAGAAGGAACAAAAGTCGGACTAAATCTTTCCAACGTCATTATACCTCATAGCTGATTTGGGGTGCCCTTATGGGTTATCTTGTGTATCTTTTATAAGCGACATGATACGTTTTTTATATTTTGGATCTTTGTTTACCTTGTATGCCGCGATAAGCTCTTCAAGGGAGCCTTGATTAAAGAGTTCCTCTTCCCTAAGTGATGTTTCTCTTCGTTTTAGCATAGTGTATCGGTGGTTAGAAAGTGTGTTTTTTGTGGCACTTTGTGCGATATAGCTTAGTAGTTCATCAAGGGATGCTTCTTCCAAATAGTAAGCATAAGGTTTTTCTACAGGAATGAAGATAAAACTTTCTTCTTGTATGAGCTCATCCTGTATGCTTTCTTCTTTTTCTTTTTGCGTTTTATCTGGGATGACTTTGCTTTTGATCTGGAGCTTTTGAGCGATAATTTGTAGTTGCTCCAATTGTATGTCTGTTGTAGCACGCTTTTCGTAATGCTTATAATAATCAACTATCAACTGTTTGGGTAATGTAGTTTTGATGTTTTTTATCTTGTCTGCATTGTAGGTCTTGATCGCTGACTTATAAAGATCCTGAAGACGGGAATATTCTTGGGTTTCAACTAAAAGTGTTTTGACTCCCTTGTATCGTTTTAGTGATACGGAGGAGATATACCCTATGCTATTTAAAGAAGTAATGGTGTTATATCCCTTACCTTTAAAGCTTTTTAGTACATGCCTAACGGTTGTCTTTTGATTTTCTGTCATGGCAAGTGCCGGTTGATCCGGTTTAGAAAGACTATAGAGTATATATTGGTTTTTACGATGCAAAAGTATGCCTAAGTCGTTCTCTTTTGCATGATAGAGATAGAGGTATTTTTTATCATCCTTGATAATTTGTAGTTCTGATCTTGCGAAGTATGCTCTGTGTTGTTTCATATGGGGAGTATATTTTACAACCGTTATTTTGTCAATTTCTCCTGAGAGAGATGGATTGTTTAATGAGCAGGCATTAAGCAGTAAAAAGAACAAAAAAAGCATTATCATACGCATGTAAAGTTTCCTAAAAGTTTTGTTGTAAGTATAATGATTATAAGTTAATATATGAATAACGAAATCTTAGAATAGTATTTAGACATTTGCTAAAGATGCCTTTATCTTCTCTGCGACACTTTCTGCTCTGGTCCCCAACACCACTTGAATAGTGTGTTTATCTGGACGAATGACGCCTTTTGCACCTAATTGTATAAATGCTTCATCTGTAAGCAGAGAATTGTCTTCTACCTGCATACGTAACCGTGTGATGCAGGCATCAGTATTGATAATGTTTTCTTTGCCGCCTAAGGCAGCGATGAAAGCTTTGGCTTCCTCATCCGACTCTAGGGTTATTTCTTCTGCCCTCTCATCAAATATCTTGAGTTTAAAGAGTTTGATCGTGTAGTAACTCAGCACGAAATATATCAAAGCAAAAAGTGCACCAAGCGGGAGTATAAGCTCTGGATTTGTGGCAAGCTTGTAATTGATGACATAGTCTATGAAGCCGGCAGAAAACCCAAACCCTGCATGAATGTCAAGCATTTGAGCCGCTGCCAGTGCAAGACCTGTTAGTATGGCATGTAAGACAAATAACAGAGGTGCAACAAACAAGAAGAGAAACTCCAAGGGTTCTGTGATCCCCGTAAGAAATGAAGTAAAGGCAACACCTGCCAAAATGGCACCTACTTTTTTACGATTGGGTTTAGGCGTATTAAGGTAAATAGCATAGGCCATGGCCGGTAATCCAAACATCATGACGACATAAAAACCGGACATGTAAACACCTGCAGTTTTGTCTCCTGCAAAGAAACGGTGTAGGTCTCCGTTTGCTACGACTTCTACGCCATCTTTAAGATGGGTGTACTCTCCCAGTTGGAACCAAAACACAGAATTTAAAATGTGGTGTAGACCCAGCGGAATGAGGAGTCGGTTGAGCGTACCATAGATAAAGGTTCCTATTTCATTTAACCCGATGATCGCATTGGAAAAGGCATCGATACCCGCTTGTGCAAAATGCCAAAAATAACCTGCCAATACACCCACACCTATGGCGGCAATAGAGGTAATGATGGGCACAAAACGTTTCCCGCCAAAAAAGCCTAAGAATTCCGGCAGCTTAATATCATGATAACGGTTATACAAAGTTCCCGCAAGTACACCGATGATGATACCTACAAAGACACCCATATTGACATCTTTGTCAATGCTGAGATAAACAGCTTTTGCGATGAGTACACCTATGGCACCTGCAAGTGCTGCGGCACCATCACTGTTTTTAGCCAGACCATAGGCGATACCGATACCAAATAGAAGATCAAGGTTAGAAAAGATGGCATCCCCTGCTGCTTTCATGATATCAGCTATTTGACCATCGAAGATATCTCCAAATCCGAGTCTAAGGAGCAGGGCTGCCACAGGAAGAACTGCAATGGGGGTCATCAGTGCTTTACCGATGCGTTGAAATAAGTTAAACATGACGAATAAGTTCCTTGGTTTGGGCTATGCTTTTAGGTGAGACAGAAAGTGTTTCTATGCCTAAGTTCAGCAGCTTTTCTATGGCTGCTTTATGGGCAGCGAGTTCACCGCAAATACTAACGGGTTTGGTTGCTTTTTGAAGGATCGTGTCTATCGCAGAAAAAAGCACAGGAGAAAGCGCATCTACCTTAAGCGTGGGGTGGGTTCTCTCTATGGCAAAAAGGTATTGTGTAAGATCATTGGTTCCGATGGAGTAAAAATCCACCACTTCATTGAACTGCTCAAGTAAAAAAAGTACGGATGGCACTTCTATCATGATACCAAAGGCTATATTTGAAATATCCAAGTGGTGTTTTTGAGCGACATCTTGCGCAAAAGATTTTGTTTTTGTAAATTCTTCTACGCTAGAGACCATGGGGAACATGATCTTTATCGGTTTCTCTCCTGCCGCCCTAAAAATGGCAAGCATCTGTTCTTTTAAAAGTTCGGGGTGTGACTTAAACAAACGTATGCCACGTACCCCTAAAAAAGGATTTTTCTCTGCAGGGATCTGTATATAAGGCAGCGCTTTGTCCCCACCTACATCCAAAGTACGTACGGTAATGTCATCAAAAAAGGAGAAGATCTCCTCATAGGCTTTTTGTTGGGTTTCCAAAGAAGGTTTATTGGCTTTAAAAAGAAATTCAGAACGTAAAAGGCCTATGCCCTGAGCGCCTTCTTCTTTGGCGGCTTTTGCCGAATTAACATCAGCCACATTTGCCAAGACTTTGATTGCTTTACCTTGTGTCGTTAGGGCTTGTTCAAAACGTTTTGTGGCACTTAGTGCGTTTTGGCTTAACTCGTGCTCTAATCGCAGCGTTGCTTTTTGAAGGTCATCAGCATTGGGTGTGCAGAGTACAACACCGGCATGTGCATCAAGGATAAGGGTTTCATTCTGAGGAATATTTTCTGTCTCCAAAATAAGAGAAGCGATACCCGCAGCGCGAAGTAAGATAGCGGTATGGGAATGAATAGAAGTTTCTTTTAGGATGACCCCAAGCACTTGTGTATCCAGGAGCGTATCAATTTCACTTGGAAGAAGATCATTAGAGAGAAGGATAAAAGGGGTGTCCGGAAATATCACTTTTATCTCCAGACCCAAATGTTTTTTGACACGTTGAAGGATATCTTGATAGTCAGATTTTTTAGACTCAAGCTTAGTCCCTAAAAGTGTATTTATTTCCTGTGTAATCTCTTTTTCAAATGCTTCCAGTGTTTCACTATTTCCTCCAAGTGAGGTTAAAAGCTCTTTTTGTGCAAGATAGATGCTTGCATTGTCTTCTTTCTTATGGAGAAGGTAAATCGCTTCCAATTCATCTATACTGTATTGCAGGGATTCTTTAAAGCTCACATTGCTTTCATGTTGTACTTCCTTAGGTGCATAAAAGTAAGCAGTTGCAATAGCAATGCCTTCACAAATAATGTCTCCCTCTACCAAGGCACCTGCATAATCAGAAGCTATTTTCACTGTTTCTTTGATTTGTATATCTGTTTGCATCAGTGTATCAAAGAGTGTCACAAGGGCTTCAAGTGCCTTCTCTGCTTTTTTACCCTGCATCTGTAACGTAAAAGTATCTTCTTTTTCCAAAGAGAGGGAGAGTAAGGTATTGACAGACTTTGCATCTACCGATTTCTTTTGGAAGGTAGCTGTAATTTTACATGGAAATGATTTGGCTAAAGAGGCAAATTGGGCAACGGGTCTAAGATGAAACCCGTTGTTGGAAGTAATGGTCAGCTGTGTTGAAAGCGGTTTGGAAAAGAGATGCTTAAAGAAAGACATCTCTTATTTGGCAGCTTTTACGCAACGAACGTATCTGTTGTAGTTTTTAGAGGTGCCCTCTGTAGTTCCATCTTTAAAGTCAATACCCCAAAATTGATCTCTTGATCTTACATAAGGTGTACTTGTCCAGTAGACTGTGCCGCTCTTAATATGGTTAAACTCTTTTAGTATTGCCGGATCAGAACGTGTATAATCTACGACGGTAAGCAGTTCACCCAGTGTAGGTAAACGCCAACCTGTCACTTCACTAAGCTTTAGTTTTGTACAGTATGTACTTGCTTCATTATGGGTGACTTTATCTTCTGTAGCATGGTTTGTATCTTCCCAAATAAGATTTGTTGTAGGGTCTTTTACCATTGTGGTCTCAGCCATAGCCATAGATAAAGCTACGGTCATCATTAATATTATACGCATGTATACTCCTTTTGTGATTTACATAAATTATAGCAAATATTTGTTATACTGAAGATATTTTTATTAAATTATTAAATTAGGAATTTTATTGAAACACCTTATTGACTTTATCGAAATAAAAGATGTACGTAAATCTTCTATCTTCGAGCATTTAAAATGTACTAAAGAAGAAGCTTTACTTGTGCAATATATCTGTAAACGTTATGTCTCAGGGATCGAAGAAGTCTCTGTTCTGGAGATTCTCCAGGATAACTTTAGTTCCGAGGGCTACGTGTATCTGGAAAACCTTGGATTGATGAAAAATCTTTTAGATCTGGGGTGGATCATCCAAGTGAGTTTTGGACAGGCAAAAGCGCATGAATCTTCAAGATTGGAGCTACTAAGCACTTCTGTTACACCCAGTATCTCTTTATTGAGGTTACTTGAAGAGGGCTCTTTGGAAATTTTCCTTCCTGAAGTAAAACCTTATACGGATCATCTGGAGTATCTCCAAGATCAGTTTGACATGGTAGCACTTCTCCATAAGATCTCTACATTCAAACAAGGGTTTGCGGACAATTCTCTTAGCATCGGACGATTAAAAAACAAACTGACACTCTTAACTGCACGTATTGAAGAGCGGGTTAAAATGACAGAAGCACCCATTGTGGTAGAAGAGTTTTTTAAAGAAAAAGAACTGGATGAAAAAGAAAAACGTATTTTTTTAGCATTACTTAAAGAGGAATACTCTGGGGGTGAAGGGCAGTTTAGAGATATGAATACGCTCATTGAGCTTATTTCATTTGATGAATATGAAAAGATCAAGAACAGAGCCTTGCTTGAAGACGGTGCAAAACTCATTACGGATGATATTATTGATTATGAAGAGATACTCAATATGTTTGGTGGGGTAAGCCGTTCTTTTTATCTTCAAGAAGAGGTGATGCAACGCATCATACATCCTAAAAAATCAAAAAAAGTCACCAAACTAAAATTGGATGCATTGGTAGGAGAACAAGAGCTTTTTGAGTATCTTAAACCCACGACAACCCTGGATGATGTGGTTCTGCATCCCAAGACAAGAGAGACTTTGCAAAATGTTGTCAAACAGGTTGACAAAGAAGTCTTTAAAAAGCTTAGAGAGTGGGGGATCAAAGATAAGCGTAAAGGAATTGATGCACGTATCATCTTTTATGGTGCTGCGGGTACTGGTAAGACAATGACCGCAATGAGTCTTGCTAAAACGCTCAAACGTCCCATACTCTCGTTTGACTGTTCAAAGATCCTCTCTATGTATGTAGGGGAGAGTGAAAAGAATGTACGTAAGATCTTTGATGATTTTAAAGAGTTAAGCAAAAAAGCAAAAGTAAACCCCATACTGCTTTTAAATGAAGCAGATCAATTTTTA
>JAUVCL010000143.1 GCA_030595845.1 Campylobacterota bacterium | reverse complement strand
AAAAGTATTGATCGTTGATGATATCGTGGATTCTGGTGATACCTTGGTTGAGGTTTTGGCTGTGTTACATACACGGTATCCAAACATTATTTTTATTACAGCTTCAATTTTTTATAAAAAAACTGCGAAAATAACACCAACATGGTATGTCAAAGAACCAAAGGGATGGATAGATTTCTTTTGGTCGATAGATTTAAAGAAAAAATAAATACCCACATCATTAAAATGAGGAGAAGCATAGTATGAGAAAAGTATATTTAACGGGTGCAGGTCCTGGTGATATAGAACTATTGACTCTCAAGGCTTTACGTGTTGTACGGCAGGCAGACGTGATCATTTATGACAGACTTGTAAACCCTGACTTACTCAAGGAAGCCAAGCCGGGTTGTGAATGTATTTATGTGGGTAAAGAAAACAAACATCATATTTTACCCCAAGACGAGATCAATACCTTACTGTATGACAAAGCATTAGAACATGAGAGTGTTGTACGCTTAAAAGGGGGAGATTCTGTTGTATTTGGACGGGGTGGAGAAGAGGCACTTTTTTTAGTAAGTAAAGGTATAGACTTTGAGTTTATCCCTGGGATCACTTCTGCTATCGCCGTACCTGAAATGGCAAATATACCCATTACACATAGAGGTAAATCTGTCTCTTTTCGAGTCGTTACCGGGTATGAATCACCAGACAAGGGCTATGCCCAACTTG
Organism: Campylobacterota bacterium; assembly: GCA_030595845.1. Lineage (GTDB taxonomy): Bacteria > Campylobacterota > Campylobacteria > Campylobacterales > Sulfurovaceae > Sulfurovum. The sequence goes on along the minus strand of JAUVCL010000143.1, from coordinate 4,502 downwards.
ACTGGAGTAGTTTTAAGCATGATGAGACCATCATCTTTCTTATGGGTCTACATCAACTTGAAAATATTTGTAAGCAACTCATTGGAGTAGGTAAATCCAAGGATTACCCTGTAGCAGTAATAAGTCGTGGCACACTTGAAGATGAACAGGTTATCGTTGGTACATTAGCAGACATCTATGAAAAAGCAAAAGATCTTCCAACGCCTGCACTTATTGTAGTAGGTGAGGTGGTTAGAATAAGAGAAGTACTTTTAGGAGAGGGATGATGTCTTTTTTTCCACTATATATGGATATGCAGAACCGGAAAGTTTTAGTGGTAGGTGCTGGAACCATTGCTACGGAGAAACTTGAAAAATTGCTGGATTTCACGAAAGAGATCACTGTTATAGCAGCTGAAGTGAATGCTGAAGCGCATAGACTCATTAAAGATCACTGTTTAACATTGTATCAACGCAGGTATAAAAAAGGGGACATAGAAGGGTTTGATATTGTCATTGTTGCTACAGATACGGTGGACTTGTATAAAGCTATTTATGATGAGAGTAGAGGCAGTAGAATACTTGTCAACTCAGTTGACAATACAGACTACTGTGATTTCATTTTCCCTTCGTATGTACAAAAAGGAGATTTGACCATCGCTTTTTCTACAGGCGGTGCATCTCCCGCTTTTGCCAAACAAATACGCCGTCATTTTGAAAAGATCATTCCTGACACAGTAGGGGAATTTTTACAAAAAATGAAAGGCCTGCGATCTACTATGCCTAAAGGTAAAGTGCGTATGCAGTATTTTAATGGGTTAGTAGAGGAGTATTTCAAAAAATATTTTGATAAATAAGTCCCTCAAAAATAAAAACATTTCATGTTTAAGCAAACTTTTTTGGATAAATATATAAAAAATTTCAAATCTTGATATAAGTCAATAGGGTACTTTAAATAAGATATTACAATATATAAATATAAATATAAATATTAGGAATGATCATGTTTGAAATCTTTAAAGAGTCTATAGAAGTTGAAGGAGCCAATGTTCCTTTTTTTACTTATGTTGCAGGGGAAGATCAGGTTTTTGAATTTGATACATCAAAATGTGGATCGCCAGACCCAATGGTCAATGCAATGGCAGGGTTAAAGCTATTGGATACTGCACACAAAAAGATTGTGATGATAAACAATAAAAAACCTGGAGGTTTATTAGATAAAGTCGGTAAAAATTATCATATAGAAATTGATAAGCTGGAAGATGGTCGTGTAAAACTTACTTTTTCTTATATATCAGGAGAGAGCGAAAAAGCTGATTTGTCTGATAACACTTGCGGATAACCAAAAGTGTGAAAAAAGCGTTAGCTGGCATGTAAATATAAGTTCTCTACCTAAATAAGTATGTGTTAAATTAAGTTTATATGGTATACTTTTCTTGATTTAAATCAAGGATTATAGATGTATACACTCAAGGATATCCCTCTCTTTTCAGGTCTTAATGATAAATACTTAGACACACTGCAGCAACTTATGCATATTCGTCACTATACAAAAGACAGTATTGTCTTTTATGAAGGGGACGAGAGTGATTATTTGCAGATATTATTGGATGGAAGTGTAAGGCTTTACAAGACGACGCCAAAGGGTACACAAATACATATGCATAATTTTGAGGCACCCGAGATCGTTGCACTTTTTGCTGCTTTTGAAAGGGTTCCTTTTCCTGCTACCTGTGAGTTTCTTACAGAAGGAACTGTAGGTGTGGTACCTTTGAAAAAAATTTATGAGTCTTTACACCATGTAGACTTTTCCTTATCTATTATTACGGCATTGTCACGCAGGATGAAGCTGCTTGCTGACTTACTTCATAAAGAAACTGTTTACTCCTCCGAAGCAAAAATAGCAGACTTGATCTATACGAATACAAGTGTTTTTGCACGTTTGAAAAACAATGAAATTGCGGCTATACTTAATCTCACACCAGAAACGCTTTCCCGTATATTAAGCAAATTTAAAAAAGAAAAAATCATTACGATTAAAAGTCATGTATTAACGATACTTGACCCAAAGGCATTGGAAGATATCATAATGACCAACAGGATGCGAAAGCTACCATCAATTTAATTGATGGTATTTCTTATATAAGCAATTTTTATAATATAAGAGTAAAAAACTCCGAATTTAATTTTTAGTCATCTCCCTCCTTTCCCCCCGTTAAATAGTCAAATGTTGATATATATCAACTCTTCTTGACTTTGTTAGTGTTATGCTATCTATGTATATTTATTATCTCAATTACCTAAAGGAGGAAAGATGTCATTAAATAGACGTGATTTTTTGAAAAATTCAGCAGCAGTAGCAGCAGCAGGTGCAGTAGGAATAACAGTTCCACAGGAAGCACAGGCAGCAGCAGCCAAAGCAGAATCTAAGTGGAGATGGGACAAGGCGGCTTGTCGTTTCTGTGGTACTGGTTGTGGGATCATGCTTGCAACTAAAGGTGGGCGTATCGTTGCTGTAAAAGGTGACCCAGCCGCTCCGGTAAATAGAGGACTTAACTGTATTAAGGGGTACTTTAATGCGAAGATCATGTATGGTGCTGATAGACTTAAAACACCACTACTTCGTATGAATGCCAAAGGCGAGTTCGATAAAAAAGGTAAGTTTAAAGCCGTTTCATGGGAACGTGCCTTTGATGAGATGGAAGTGCATATCAAGAAAGCACTCAAACATGCAGGTCCAGAAGGTGTTGGTATCTTTGCATCTGGTCAGTACACAGTTATGGAAGGGTATGCTGCTCAGAAAATGATGAAAGCAGGATTCCGTTCAAATGCGATTGATCCAAATGCACGTCACTGTATGGCATCCGCGGTTGTTGGTTTCTACCAAACATTCGGTATTGATGAGCCAAGTGGTTGTTATGATGATATCGAGCTTACAGATACGATCATCTCTTGGGGTTCAAACATGGCAGAAATGCACCCGATCCTTTGGTCTCGTGTAACAGATAGGAAACTTACTAACCCGGACAGAGTAAAAGTAGTCAATATCTCTACGTATAGACACAGAACGTCTGACCTTGCAGATACGGAAATCATTTTCTCTCCAAATACAGACTTAACACTTTGGAACTACATCGCTCGTGAGATCGTAATGAGAGATGATGCAGAGAAGATCATTGATTGGGATTTTGTTAAAGAACATATGGTCTTTGCAGCAGGTCCTGTAAATATCGGTTATGGTATGAGAAGAGAGGGTGAAAAATCTCTTAAAGACGGTAAATATTCTAAATTAGAGATGGAAACTGTTTCTAAAGAGATGAAAACAATAGTCTCTGAAAAAGAAGCACCGGCATTGGCACCTTATGGTTACAAAGCGGGTGATGAGATGAAACATACTCCTGGTACACTCAAACACTGGGAAATCTCATTTGAAGAGTACAAGAAGTCGTTAGCGCCATATACATTGGAGTATACAGCTAAAACAACTAAAGGTGATCCAAATGAGGACATCGAAGTGTATAAGAAAAAACTTCAGCTACTTGCGGATCTTTACATCCAAAAAGGTAGAAAAGTAGTTTCATTCTGGACAATGGGTATGAACCAGCATACACGTGGTACATGGGTAAATACATTGGCATATAATGTTCACTTCTTACTTAACAAACAAGCTAAACCAGGTAACGGAGCATTCTCACTTACAGGACAACCTTCCGCGTGTGGTACAGCAAGAGAAGTGGGAACATTCTGTCACAGACTTCCAGCAGATATGATGGTTAAGAACCCTAAACACAGAAAGATCACTGAAAAAGGATGGAAAGTACCACAAGGTACGATCAACCCGGTAGGTAATCAGCATATTATGAAGATCCACAGAGATATTGAAGATGGTGTGATTAAATTTGCATGGGTCAACGTATGTAACCCATATCAAGATACAGCAGCAGCAACGCACTGGATCAAAGCAGCAAGAGAGATGGACAACTTCATTGTTACTTCTGACGGATACCCTGGTATTTCAGCAAAAGTTTCTGACCTTGTTCTTCCTTCAGCGATGATCTATGAAAAATGGGGAGCATACGGAAATGCAGAGCGTCGTACACAACACTGGAGACAACAAGTTCTTCCTGTAGGTGACGCGATGTCTGATACATGGCAGTGGGTAGAGCTTTCTAAAAGATTTACAGTTGGCGATCTTTGGGGTGCTTCTACACTGAGAAATGGTAAAAAACTTCCAAACATCATCAAAGATGCTGCAAAAATGGGATACAAGAAAGATACAACAATGTATGACATCTTGTTTGCTAACAAAAGAGCAAAATCATACAAGTTGAATGATAAGTTCCCACAAGCAGGTTATGATGATTCAGATTCAAGAGGAGACAGTCGTAACGTAAAAGGTTCTGATGGTAAACCATGGAAAGGGTATGGATTTATGATCCATGAGTACCTCTTTGAAGAGTATGCATCATTTGGTAGAGGACATGCACATGACTTGGCACCGTTTGAAGTGTATCACAAGGTAAG
>JAUVCL010000224.1 GCA_030595845.1 Campylobacterota bacterium | reverse complement strand
TATATCATTTTAGCAAGTAATGACTCTCTTGTCTATCCTAAAAAAGAATTTATACTGAAGTCTGATATGTAATTTCTAAAAAGAAGTAAGACGTTCAAGTACCCAAAATGCAGAAAGTCCACCTATAGCATAGACAACAACGGTTTCTGTTTTTTGAAGCAAATTCGGGTGCTTTAAACGCTGTAACATCCACCCCACAAATATAACCGCTGACACAAACATTAACTGCCCTAGTTCCACACCGATATTAAAGAAAATGAGTGCAAGAGTGATGGCTTGATGTGGTAACCCTATCTCTGCGAGTGCTCCTGCAAAACCAAAGCCATGTAAAAGACCAAAGATAAAAGCTATGAGCCAAGGGTAACGCGCGGTCAAGCCTATTCTTCCCTGTTCTCCATGTACAATCTCCATAGCTAGAAACAAGATACTTAAAGCAATTATCGCCTCTACAGGTTTTTGAGGCATACTCATAAACCCTAGTGTTGCACCCACCATAGTGATACTATGTGCTAAGGTAAATGCAGTGATCGTCCAGAGTAATCGACGCATATTTTTAACTATCAGAAGTAAAGCAAATACAAATAGAAGGTGATCAAAGCCCAAAAGGATATGAGTAATACCCAACCAAGTATAGGTCTCTATCACTTGAAGAGATGATGCTGCTTTGGGTACGTTGTAGCTGTTGTTTGTGGGAGAGAGTAGCACAGACTGTGAAGTACCATTTAGAAACTCTAAACGCAATAGCAGATCCGTATTGGTATTTTCTAAGCCTTCTATCTTGATGGTCTGATTTACGATACCAGTCTCACATTTTACATTCCATCGTTCTATGTATGCCGCAGCAAAAAAACCTGAACTTTTTTCTAAAATATTTTTACAGTTTTTAGGAAGCAGCGCTTGTAGACTTAATTTTTTGTCTCCTTTGGCAGGCACTTTTAGAATGACAGAAAAACTGTTAGGACTTTTTTCTTTGAGTTCCAGATAGCCTGGTCTTAGTTCATCGGCTTGAAGTGATGTAACGAGTGAAAAAACAGAAAAGAGTGCGAGAAGTATTTGTTTTAAAGGCACTATTTTAAGCTCTCTTCTATTTCTATAGTATAACTTTTTTTAAGATTCTCATAAAACAGTTTATTGTTTTTTTCTCTCTGCTGGGTCATCCATTCATTGTGTAAAACAGTTTTTACGTTCTCTAAATCTGGCAATTTTCCTTCTTCTTTGTTTTGTATAAAAACAAAGTGCAGACCAAAGCCAGATTTGACAGCCTTATGCCAACTATTTTCTTCTAGTGTAAAAAGGGTTTTGCTAAATACTTTTCCAAAATCTCGTGCCACTTCTTCTTTGCTTAGATTGCTATTTTTGAGAGGAAGTATAAACGTATCAACATACTTTTCTAATGTACTATTCGCATTTTCATGACGAAGGAGTTTCAGCATTTCATCTAAATATTTTTCTAGTCTACCTCTATGTTTATTGGGGTCAATATAGATTTGTAAAAAGCTTATCTTTGGAGAATCTACAAATTGTGTGGCGTGTTCTTGTAGATAGTCCAAAAGATCTTCATCTGTAGGTTCAGTAAGTTGTGCCATATCTGAAGAGACAAATTCCATCTTTTGTGCCAACCGTCTACGGATGATAAGGTCATTTTTATCAAGACCCATTTTTAACGCTTCTGTATACATCACTTTAGTGTAAATAGCTTTATCAATAAACTCCTGTTTTTCTTTAGCAGAAGGTGGGCGTAAA